>NZ_JBWKIR010000002.1:531641-673452 GCF_056432605.1 Streptomyces sp. NPDC045022 | reverse complement strand
GTTGATAGGCCGGATCTGGAAGCCAGGTAACTGGTGGAGGTGACCGGTACTAATAGGCCGAGGGCTTGTCCTCAGTTGCTCGCGTCCACTGTGTTGGTTCTGAAACCACGAACAGCCCCACGTTGCCACACGTGGTGCGGCGTTCAGTTTCATAGTGTTTCGGTGGTCATAGCGTGAGGGAAACGCCCGGTTACATTTCGAACCCGGAAGCTAAGCCTCACAGCGCCGATGGTACTGCAGGGGGGACCCTGTGGGAGAGTAGGACACCGCCGAACAATTCTTCAAAGGTCGGATCCTGAACTTCGGTTCAGGGTCCGACCTTTTTTTGTTTCGCGTAACGTGTCGTTCACGTCGCGCGCCCAGCATCCCAGGCATGGGAACTGCAGCAATGCTCAGGGCCGCCGGCGTCGGAGCCGGGGACGAGGTCGTCGTACCGGCCTTCGGAAACGTCGAGGTGGCCGGGGCCGTGACCCTGGCAGGAGCGCTCCCGGTCTTCGCCGACATAGATCCGGTGACCTACTGCCTCGACCCGGACCCGGTCGAGGCTGCCGTAACGACGCGTACCGCCGCGGTCGTTGCCGTACACCGCTTCGGACGGCGGGCCGATGTCGGGCGGTTGCACGCGCTCGGGCACCGGCACGGGCTGCTGGTGCTGGAGCAGGGCGAATCCGAGGCGCCGTACGACGAAATGGCGCAGCGCAGGGAACGTGCCGCGTATCTCGACGCCAAGCTCAAGGGTGTACGGACACCCGACGGCGGCGACGGGCACACCTACCAGCAGTACGTCGTACGGGTTCCGGGGAACGGCCGGCCGGACCGGGACGCATTCGCGCGTGCCCTGCGGGCCAGGGGAGTTGAGTGCCGGGTGCCGGTGAAGACCCCCGCGCACCGGCTGCCGGAGTTCCGCCGGTGTGTGTCATTGCCGCAGACCGAGCTGGCCGCCGACGAGACGCTCGCGCTTCCCGTGGACGCCTCGCTCACCAAGCGGGAGATGCAGCGCATCGTGTCCGCCTGCAACGCACTCGGCGGACTGCTCCAGCCCGCCTTCTGAACAGTCACCGAACGCATTTGGGAAGTCGGGACTGTTCGGGGTACAGTTTCTTCGTCGCCGCGGGGGAAACCCCGAGAGTGACAGGCCCCTATAGCTCAGTCGGTAGAGCGTCTCCATGGTAAGGAGAAGGTCAACGGTTCGATTCCGTTTGGGGGCTCAGGAAAAAGGCCCCACCCGTTCCGGGTGGGGCCTTTTCTCATGCCTCCTTGTGGATTCCCGGAACCCGCATGGCCAGAATCGCCATGTCGTCGGACGGCGCGTCCGACGCGAAGCGCTCCACCGCGCGCATGATGCGCGCCGCCACCGCGCCCGCCGTGAGACCCGTGCAGGTGGTGAGGACGTCGGCGAGGCCGTCGTCGCCCAACATGCGGGTGCCCTCGCGGCGTTCCGTGACGCCGTCCGTGACGCAGAGCAGCACGTCACCGGGGTCGAGGGTGAACGTCTCCTCGTACAGCTCCAGGTCCTCCATGACGCCCAGCAGGGGCTGCGGTTCGGCCGCCGCCACCACCGTGCCGTCCTGGCGCAGGCGCAGCGGGAGCGGGTGCCCGGCGCAGACCACCTTCAATTCGGCGCTGCCGTCCTGCTGCGGGCGCAACTCGCCGTAGAGGAGGGTCAGGAAGCGGCTGCGATCGCCTTCGTCGAGGATCGCGGAGTTGAGGCGCTCCAGGACCGCCGGGCCGCTGAGGCCCTCGCGGGCCAGCAGGCGCAGCGCGTGCCGGGCGAGGCCGGTGACCGCCGCCGCGTTGGGGCCCGTACCGCAGACGTCACCGATGGCGAAGCCGTACGCGCCCTCGCCGATAGGGAAGACGTCGTAGAAGTCGCCCCCGACCTCGTTGCCCTCGCCGGCCGCGCGGTAGATGACCTCGACCTCGATGCCGTCGATGTGCGGGGTGCCGGGCGGGAGCAGGCTGCGCTGGAGGGCCTGGCTGATGGCCGTGCGCTCCGAGTACAGGCGGGCGTTGTCCAGGGCGAGGGCGGCCCGGCGGCTCAGGTCCTCGGCGAGTTCCAGGATTTCCTGGCGGAAGTGCTCGTCGGTGGGCTTGCCGAGGGTCAGCATGCCGATGACGCGGTTGCGGGCCACGAGTGGCAGTACGACCGTCTCGCCGCCGACCGCGCCGGCCGTGGCCAGCGTCGGGCCGATGCCGGAGGTGACCTGGTGCGTGGGGCTGCCGGTCAGTCCGAGGCTGCGCATGGAGGAGCGCAGGGCGGCCTGGTGGGCGACCTCGCCGGGGGCGCTCCAGACGCGGGCGCCGGGGGTCGGTACCGGGTCCGGCGGCGGGACCTTCGACAGCAGCGACTTGATGCCGTCGATGAGTTCCTCGTCCTCGTGCAGAACGTAGGAGAGGTAGGGCTCGGAGGCCTGGTCGGCGATCGTGTACACCGCGCACCAGGTGGCCAGCGTCGGCACCGTCATCTGGGCCATCAGCGCCAGGGTCTGGTCGCGGTCGAGGGTGCCGGCCAGCAGGTCGGAGGCCTCGACCAGGAAGCTCAGGGAGCCGCGGCGCAGCCGCTCCAGCTCGCCGAGGCGGGCCGACTCGACGGCCAGGGCGATCCGGTCGGCGGCGAACTGCAGGCGCAGTGCCTCCTCGTTGGAGTACCGGCCGGGCGCCTCCGCGGCGACGCCGAGGGAGCCGGTGAGGCGGCCCTCGACCTTCAGCGGGACCGTGACGACCGAGCGCATGCCGGTGCCGGCCAGGAGGGGTACGGCGCCGGGTACGGCCGCCAGGTCGTCGTGGACGGCGGGCATGCGCGCGGAGCCGTAGCGGCCCGGGCCGGCTTCGACGGGGACGCGGGCGAAGCGCTGGCGGGCGGAGGGCAGGCCGGTGGAGGCCCGGACCTCCAGCTCCGTCTCGTCGTCGGTGGCGAGCAGCAGGAACGCGGAGTCGGCGTCGAGCATGTCGCGGGCGCGTTCCACCGTGCGCTGCAGCAGGCCGTCGAGGTCGTCCGGGGCGGGGGAGCCGATGAACACCTCGAAGGGGTCGGTGCTCTGCCCGTCGGCGGACGGGGCCTGGTCGGAGGCCGGTACGCGCGACGGCGTCTGCAGGACGGCGCGTTCGTGGTCCCGTACCAGGAGGCAGACGGTGGAGGGCTCTCCGCCGGTGTCGCGGACCCTGAGGTGGGAGGCGTACACCCGGACCACCCGGCCGTCGGCGCCGCGGACGCCATAGCTGCCCTCCCAGCGCGAGAGCTGGAGCGCCTCGGCGACGCCGGTGCCGGTGCCCGGGGTGTGCGGCCAGGCCGCGAGTTCCGTCAGGGGTTTGCCGATGACCTCGGCCGCCGGGTAGCCGAAGATTTCCTCGGCGTCCTCGTTCCAGGCGCTGAGGGCCCCCTTCCGGTCGATCTGGAGGACCGCGACGCGGACCCGGCCGTCGGCCAGCGGGAGGAGGTCGGCGGGGAGGGGCGGGCCGGCCGTGCGGGTACCGA
This sequence comes from Streptomyces sp. NPDC045022, assembly GCF_056432605.1. Classification (NCBI taxonomy): domain Bacteria; kingdom Bacillati; phylum Actinomycetota; class Actinomycetes; order Kitasatosporales; family Streptomycetaceae; genus Streptomyces; species Streptomyces sp. NPDC045022. The sequence goes on along the minus strand of NZ_JBWKIR010000002.1, from coordinate 669,977 downwards.
CCGCACGTTCGGGCAGGTTGAGCTGGAACCAGACGTTCTTGTGGGTGGGGGTGTACTCCACGCCCCAGCGGGTGGCCAGCGCCGCGCACAGTTGCAGGCCGCGGCCGCCCTCGCGGTCGGGGTTGCCCATGGTGGCGACGGCGTTCTGGAGGGGGACCTCGCGCTCCGGGTAGCGGTCGGAGACCTCGATGCGCACGCCGTCGTCGGTGCGCAGGCAGAGCACCTCCGCGTGAGTGCCCGCGTGGACGACGGCGTTCGTCACCAGCTCGCTGGTGAGGACGACCGCGTCGTCGACGATGTCGGCGAAGCCCCAGCCCTGGAGGGTGTCGCGGACGAAGGACCGGGCGGTCGCGACCGATCGCCCGACGGGCTCGAAGCTGGCGGCCGCGCGGGCGGTGATCACAGAACTCCTCGGCCGATTGTCGACAAACAGGTCTACGGGGCCGGCCGGCTCACGCCGCTGCTGCGGCATCGGCTCACCCGTCGGCTGTGGCTCCGGGGGCTGTCCCCCGGGGATCAGTCCGGTGGTCATGGTCTGCGGCCGCCCCTCCGATGCCCGCTCGTTCTCGTGCCACCGCCCAGGCCGGTCGGACCGGTGCGGCTGGACAGCCGCATGCAAGGTTACTTACCTTCACCGTCCGAGCGGATGCCGGTGGCCGGTGATTACCCCCCAGGGTGTGCGGACGATGTGCGAAGCTGCCGAACTGTTATGGCCTGGTTCGGCCGGGGTGAAACACTGGGCAAGCTTGTGATGAAGGCCGGACCGGGCCGCGTGTGTTCCGTGCACGGTGGGCAGCAGCCCTTGGTGCGGCCGGATCTCGTCTGGCAGAAATACGCAGCAGTAACCGGTACGCGGAAGTAACCGGTATGCCGATGTCGGCACGCCGGGGCCGAAGCGGCCGAGCACAGCAGTGACGGTCTACCCCTCCGGGAGGGACACAGTGGAGTCTGGCGCGGCGACGCGAGGCACGAAGACGCGCGCGAAAGGCGGACCGTCCCTGGGCAGGAGCGGAGGTACCACCGCCGTGGACACAGCTGCCCTGAACCGGCTGCTGACCGCGCTCGTGTCGATGCGGGACGGGAACTTCCGCAAGCGGCTCACGGTCTCCGGGGACGGCGTGATGTCGGAGATCGCGGCCGTCTTCAACGAGGTCGCCGACCGGAACATGCATCTGACCGGTGAGCTGTCGCGGGTGCGGCGCATGGTGGGACGTGAGGGAAAACTCACAGAACGGCTGGAGACGGGGGCCTGCGAGGGCTCCTGGGCGGCCGCCATCGACAACTCCAACGCGCTGGTGGACGATCTCGTCCGGCCCGTCTCGGAGGTCAGCCGGGTCCTCACTGCGGTCGCCGACGGTGATCTGTCGCCGCGCATGGAACTGCGGACGCAGGCGCCCGACGGTGGTACGGGGCATCCGCTGCGCGGTGAGTTCCTGAAGGTCGGCCGTACCGTCAACAACCTGGTCGACCAGTTGTCGACGTTCACGGACGAGGTCACGCGCGTGGCCAGCGAGGTCGGCACCGAGGGCAAGCTCGGTGGCCAGGCCCAGGTGCGCGGTATGTCGGGTTCGTGGAAGGACCTGACCGAGTCCGTCAACACCATGGCGAACCGGCTGACCGCGCAGGTGCGCGACATCGCGCTGGTGACGACGGCGGTCGCCCGCGGTGATCTGTCCCGCAAGGTCACGGTCCATGTGGCCGGCGAGATGCTGGAGCTGAAGAACACCGTCAACACGATGGTGGAGCAGCTGTCGTCCTTCTCCTCCGAGGTCACGCGGGTGGCCCGGGAGGTGGGTACCGAGGGCATCCTGGGCGGTCAGGCGCAGGTGCCCGGGGTGGCCGGTGTGTGGAAGGAGCTGACCGACTCCGTCAACACGATGGCCGGCAATCTGACCGCCCAGGTGCGGGGGATCTCGCAGGTCACGACGGCAGTGGCCAACGGTGACCTGTCGCAGAAGGTGACGGTTCCGGCGCGCGGCGAGGTGGCTCAGCTCGCCGAGACGATCAACCAGATGACCGAGACGCTGCGGATCTTCGCCGACGAGGTCACGCGGGTGGCGAACGAGGTCGGCGGGGAGGGGCGGCTCGGCGGCCAGGCGAACGTGCCGGGCGCGGCCGGTACGTGGAAGGACCTGACGGACTCCGTCAACACGGTGTTCCGGAACCTGACCACACAGGTGCGCGACATCGCCGCGGTGACGACCGCCGTGGCCAGTGGTGACCTGTCGCAGAAGGTCACCGTGGATGTGGCCGGCGAGATGCTGGAGCTGAAGAACACCGTCAACGGCATGGTGGACCAGCTGTCGGCGTTCGGTGCCGAGGTGACGCGGGTCGCTCGGGAGATCGGTGTCGAGGGTGAGCTGGGCGGCCAGGCGCAGGTGCCGGGCGCGGCCGGTACGTGGAAGGACCTGACGGACTCCGTCAACACCGCGTTCCGCAACCTGACCGGGCAGGTGCGCAACATCGCCCAGGTGACCACGGCGGTGGCCAACGGCGACCTGTCCCAGAAGGTCACCGTCGACGTCTCCGGCGAGATGCTCCAGCTGAAGAACACCGTCAACCGGATGGTGGACCAGCTGTCGAGCTTCGCCGATCAGGTGACGCGGATGGCACGGGACGTGGGCACGGAGGGCCGCCTGGGCGGCCAGGCCCGGGTGGACGGCGTCTCGGGTACCTGGAAGGAGTTGACGGACTCCGTCAACTTCATGGCCGGCAACCTGACCTCACAGGTGCGGCAGATCGCCCAGGTGACGACGGCCGTCGCGCGCGGTGACCTGTCGCAGAAGATCGATGTCGACGCGCGCGGCGAGATCCTCGAGCTGAAGAACACGATCAACACGATGGTTGATCAGCTGTCCGCCTTCGCCGACCAGGTGACCCGGGTCGCCCGGGACGTGGGTACCGAGGGCCGCCTCGGCGGGCAGGCGCAGGTGCCCGGTGTCGCCGGTGTGTGGCGGGACCTCACCGACTCGGTGAACGGCATGGCCGGCAACCTCACCGCCCAGGTGCGCAACATCGCCCAGGTCGCCACCGCCGTGGCCCGCGGTGATCTCTCGCAGAAGATCACCGTGGACGCGCGCGGGGAGATCCTGGAGCTGAAGAACACCCTGAACACGATGGTCGACCAGCTGTCGTCGTTCGCCCAGGAGGTCACGCGGGTGGCCCGTGAGGTGGGCACGGAGGGCATGCTCGGCGGTCAGGCAGAGGTCCAGGGTGTCTCCGGCACCTGGAAGGACCTCACGCAGTCCGTGAACTTCATGGCGAACAACCTGACGATCCAGGTGCGCAACATCGCCGAGGTCACGACCGCGGTCGCCAAGGGTGATCTGTCCAAGAAGATCACCGTTGACGCGAAGGGCGAGATCCTCGAGCTGGTCACGACGGTCAACACGATGGTTGATCAGCTCTCGAGCTTCGCCGAGCAGGTGACCCGGGTGGCCCGTGAGGTGGGCACCGAGGGCATCCTGGGCGGCCAGGCGCACGTGCCGGGCGTCACGGGCATCTGGAAGGACCTCAGCAACAACGTCAACCTGATGGCCAACAACCTGACCATGCAGGTGCGCAACATCTCCCAGGTCGCCGCGGCCGTCGCCAACGGTGACCTGACGCGTCAGGTGACGATCGAGGCGCGCGGTGAGGTCGCACAGCTCGCCGACACGATCAACACCATGGTGAAGACGCTGAGTTCCTTCGCCGATCAGGTCACCAAGGTGGCCCGCGAGGTGGGCACGGACGGCATCCTGGGCGGCCAGGCGCACGTACCGGGTGTGGCCGGCACCTGGAAGGACCTCACGGAGTCCGTGAACCAGATGGCGTCCAACCTGACCGGGCAGGTGCGCAACATCGCCATGGTCACCACGGCCATCGCCAAGGGCGACCTGACCAAGAAGATCGACATTGACGCGCGCGGCGAGATCCTTGAGCTGAAGACGACGATCAACACGATGGTCGATCAGCTGTCCAGCTTCGCCGAGGAGGTCACGCGGGTGGCCCGTGAGGTGGGCACCGAAGGCCAGCTGGGCGGTCAGGCACGGGTGCGTGACGTCGACGGCACCTGGCGGGACCTGACCGAGTCGGTGAACGAGATGGCCGGGAACCTGACCCGGCAGGTGCGTGCCATCGCGCGCGTGGCGACCGCGGTGACCCGCGGCGACCTGAACCTGAAGATCGACGTCGACGCGTCCGGCGAGATCCAGGAACTGCAGGACTACATCAACAAGATGATCGCCAACCTGCGCGACACCACGATCGCCAACAAGGAGCAGGACTGGCTCAAGGGCAACCTCGCCCGCATCTCCGCGCTCATGCAGGGCCGCCGGGACCTGGAGGACGTGGCCTCGCTGATCATGAGCGAGCTGACGCCGGTGGTGTCCGCGCAGCACGGCGCGTTCTTCGTGGCGATGCCGCTCATGGAGGGCAAGGAGGTGGTCGACGGCGAGGAGCACTACGAGCTGCGGATGCTGGGCGCGTACGGCTACTCGATGGGCTCCATGCCGACGTCGTTCCGGCCCGGTGAGGCGCTGGTCGGCACGGCCGCCCAGGAGCGGCGCACGATCCTGGTGGAGAACGCGCCCAGCGGCTATCTGAGGATCTCCTCCGGGCTCGGCGAGGCCCCGCCCGCGCAGGTGATCGTGCTGCCGGTGCTCTTCGAGGGCACGGTCCTCGGCGTGATCGAACTGGCGTCCTTCACGCCGTTCACGCAGATCCAGAAGGACTTCCTCAACCAGATCGCCGAGATGATCGCGACCAGCGTCAACACCATCTCGGTCAACACCAAGACCGAGCAGTTGCTGAAGCAGTCGCAGGAGCTGACCGAGCAACTGCGCGAACGGTCGGCGGAGTTGGAGAACCGGCAGAAGGCGCTGCAGTCCTCCAACGCCGAACTGGAGGAGAAGGCCGAGTTGCTGGCCCGGCAGAACCGGGACATCGAGGTGAAGAACACCGAGATCGAGGAGGCCCGGCAGGTCCTGGAGGAGCGCGCCGAGCAGCTCGCGGTGTCGATGCGCTACAAGAGCGAGTTCCTCGCGAACATGTCGCACGAGCTGCGCACCCCGCTCAACTCGCTGCTGATCCTGGCCAAGCTGCTCGCCGACAACGCCGAGGGCAACCTGTCGCCCAAGCAGGTGGAGTTCGCGGAGACCATTCACGGCGCCGGCTCCGACCTGCTCCAGCTGATCAACGACATCCTCGACCTGTCGAAGGTCGAGGCGGGCAAGATGGACGTCTCCCCGACGCGCATCGCGCTGGTCCAGCTCGTGGACTACGTGGAGGCCACCTTCCGGCCGCTGACCGCCGAGAAGGGCCTGGATCTGTCCGTACGGGTCTCCCCGGAGCTGCCGGCGACCCTGCACACCGACGAGCAGCGGTTGCTGCAGGTGCTGCGCAATCTGCTGTCCAACGCGGTGAAGTTCACCGACTCCGGGTCGGTGGAACTGGTGATCCGGCCCGCCGGATCGAATGTGCCGCCGTCCATCCGGGAGCAGCTGCTGGAAGCCGGTTCGCTGACCGATCCGGACGGGGAGCTGATCGCGTTCTCGGTGACCGACACCGGCATCGGCATCGCGGCCAGCAAAATGCGGGTGATCTTCGAGGCGTTCAAGCAGGCGGACGGCACGACCAGCCGCAAGTACGGCGGCACCGGCCTCGGGCTGTCCATCTCGCGGGAGATCGCGCAACTGCTCGGGGGCGAGATCCACGCGCAGAGCGAACCGGGCCGCGGCTCGACGTTCACGCTGTACCTGCCGCTGCACCCGAGCGAACTGCCGCCGCAGGGCTACCAGCAGTCCGTGCCCCCGCTGGAGGCCGGTGAGCTGGTCGCCTCCCGGGTGGAGCAGTCCTCGGAGCTGTCCGCGGTGGAGATCGAGACCCCGGCCGAGGTGAAGTCGTACCGAGAGACGCAGAACGGGCCCGCGGCGCTGTTCCGGCGCCGCCGGCGGACCCTGCCGCGGGGCGAACAGCGGTCCGAGCAGTGGACGGCGGTCCCGGAGCAGGAGAGCCCGCCGCAGTCCGCCCGGTCGGTGCGGTTCGGCGGCGAGAAGGTGCTGATCGTGGACGACGACATCCGGAACGTGTTCGCGCTCACCAGCGTCCTGGAGCAGCACGGGCTGTCGGTGCTGTACGCCGAGAACGGCCGGGAGGGCATCGAGGTGCTGGAGCAGCACGACGACGTGGCGGTCGTCCTGATGGACATCATGATGCCGGAGATGGACGGGTACGCGACGACCACGGCGATCCGCAGGATGCCGCAGTTCGCCGGGCTGCCGATCATCGCGCTGACCGCCAAGGCGATGAAGGGCGACCGGGAGAAGGCGATCGAGTCGGGCGCTTCCGACTACGTGACCAAACCGGTCGACCCCGACCACCTGCTCACGGTGATGCAGCAGTGGATGGGCACGGAGTGACCGCGGGGCGTGCGGTGACCGCGAGGCGCGCGGTGTCCGCGAGGGACGGAGCGGCGGCGCGGGGCGCGGCGGGCGGAACGGAGGTGGACGTCGCGGGAACCTCGGGCGTGCGCCGGGAGTTGTCCGGGCGCGGGGATCGTGGACGTGTGGGAATCCCGGATTCCGGGAACTATCCGGGCTCCCACCGCGTTTGCGTTGCGTGCACAGTGACATCACGGTGACAGGGTGTGGCGACAGGCGGGGTGCGGCTACGATGACCGGCACAAGGACGGGCGGCGAAAGGGAGTCGTCCCCTGGGGCGGCGCCCGGTGTACCGCCGGGGCGAGGAGGGCGGGCCATGGTGCAGAAGGCCAAGATCCTCCTGGTCGATGACCGGCCGGAGAATCTGCTGGCGCTGGAGGCCATCCTCTCTGCGCTCGATCAGACGCTGGTACGGGCATCCTCCGGGGAGGAAGCGCTCAAAGCACTGCTCACGGACGATTTCGCGGTCATTCTGCTGGATGTCCAGATGCCGGGCATGGACGGTTTCGAGACCGCCGCGCACATCAAGCGGCGTGAGCGCACCCGGGACATCCCGATCATCTTCCTCACGGCGATCAACCACGGCCCGCACCACACCTTCCGGGGTTACGCGGCGGGCGCGGTGGACTACATCTCCAAGCCGTTCGACCCGTGGGTGCTGCGCGCGAAGGTCTCGGTCTTCGTGGAGCTGTACATGAAGAACTGCCAGCTGCGGGAGCAGGCGGCGCTGCTGCGGCTGCAGTTGGAGGGCGGCGGCAAGGGCGCGGTCGGGGGCAAGGAGTCCGCGGGGCTGCTCGCCGAGCTGTCCGCGCGGCTCGCGGCCGTGGAGGAGCAGGCCGAGGCGCTGTCCAAGCAGCTGGACGACGACTCGGCGGACGCGGCCGCGGTGGCCACGGCGGCCCACCTGGAGCGCAAACTCACCGGGTTGCGGCGTGCGCTCGACGCGCTGGAGCCGGGCACGGGTGCCGGTGGTGCCTCCGTGCCGGTGCAGAACTGACGCGGGCGAACCGCAGTTGCCGGTGAGCGTGCGTCAGTTTCGTGCCCCGGCAGGGGCGACACGAACGGGTGAAGCAGTGGGCACACGTGTCCGCGGTCGTCTCCCCCGGTAACCTCACACCCATGGCCTCACGTCCCTCCGCAGCCAAAAAGCCGCCCGCGAAGAAGGCGGCCGCTCCGGCGAGGAAGGCCGCCGCGAAGAAGGCTCCGGCCAAGAAGGCGCCCGCGAAGAGAGCGGTGAAGAAGTCCGCGCCGCCGAAACCGGCCCCGAGCGCCACCGGGGGCCTGTACCGGCTCGTACGCGCCGTCTGGCTCGGCCTCGCGCACGCCGTCGGCGCGGTCTTCCGCGGCATAGGGCAGGGCGCGAAGAACCTCGACCCGGCCCACCGCAAGGACGGCGTGGCGTTGCTGCTGTTCGGCATCGCGCTGATCGTCGCCGCCGGCACGTGGGCCGACCTGAAGGGCCCGGTCGGTGACCTGGTGGAGATCCTGGTCACCGGCGCCTTCGGCCGGCTCGACCTGCTGGTGCCGATACTGCTCGCGGTGATCGCCGTACGGTTCGTCCGGCATCCCGAGAAGCCGGAGGCCAACGGCCGGATCGTGATCGGCCTGTCCGCGCTCGTCGTCGGTGTGCTCGGCCAGGTCCACATCGCCTGCGGCTCGCCCGCCCGCAGCGCCGGTATGCAGCCCATAAGGGACGCCGGCGGCCTCATCGGCTGGGCGGCGGCGACCCCACTGACCTACACGATGAGCGACGTGCTCGCCGTACCCCTGCTGGTGCTGCTGACGATCTTCGGTCTGCTCGTGGTGACCGCCACCCCGGTCAACGCCATCCCGCAGCGACTGCGCGCGCTCGGCGTGAGCCTGGGTGTGCTGCGCGATCCCGAAGAGCTGGAGTTCGCCGCGGACGACGAGCGCTACGACGAGCAGTGGCGCGAGGCGCTGCCGGCGCGCCCCCGCAAGCGTTCGAGTGCCCCTTCGGCTTACGAGCCCCACACTGCCGAGGAGGAGGCCCTCTCGCAGCGCCGCGGCCGCCCCCGCCGCTCCGCGGTGCCGCAGCCGGACCCGCAGCGGCAGATGGACGCCGTGGACGTCGCCGCTGCCGCCGCTGCCGCCCTCGACGGTGCCGTCCTGCACGGCATGCCGCCGTCCCCGCTCGTCGCCGACCTCACCCAGGGGGTCAGTGCCGGCGACCGCGAGGACACCGCGCCGACGCCGGTGCCCACGCCGGCGCCCGCGCCTGCTACGGTCCCGGCCGCGCGCCCCAAGCAGGAGAAGTTCACGTCCGGGACCGTCCCGGACCTCACCAAGAAGGCCCCCGAGGCGCCCCGCGACCTGCCCGCGCGCGCGGAGCAGCTCCAGCTCTCCGGCGACATCACCTACGCGCTGCCGTCCCTGGACCTGCTGACACGCGGCGGCCCCGGCAAGGCGCGCAGTGCCGCCAACGACGCCGTCGTCGCCTCGCTCACCCAGGTCTTCACCGAGTTCAAGGTCGACGCGGCCGTCACCGGCTTCACCCGCGGTCCGACGGTCACCCGCTACGAGGTCGAGCTCGGCCCCGCCGTGAAGGTCGAGCGGATCACCGCCCTGACCAAGAACATCGCGTACGCGGTCGCCAGCCCCGATGTGCGGATCATCAGCCCCATCCCCGGCAAGTCCGCGGTGGGCATCGAGATCCCGAACACCGACCGGGAGATGGTCAACCTCGGTGACGTGCTGCGCCTCGCGGAGTCCGCCGAGGACGACGACCCGATGCTGGTCGCCTTCGGCAAGGACGTCGAGGGCGGTTACGTGATGCACTCGCTGGCGAAGATGCCGCACATGCTGGTCGCCGGTGCCACCGGCTCCGGCAAGTCGTCCTGCATCAACTGCCTGATCACCTCGGTCATGATGCGGGCGACCCCGGAGGACGTCCGGATGATCCTGGTCGACCCCAAGCGCGTCGAGCTGACCGCCTACGAGGGCATCCCGCACCTCATCACGCCGATCATCACCAACCCCAAGCGGGCCGCCGAGGCCCTCCAGTGGGTCGTACGCGAGATGGACCTGCGCTACGACGACCTCGCGGCGTACGGCTACCGGCACATCGACGACTTCAACCGCGCGGTGCGCGAGGGCAAGGTCAAGCCGCCCGAGGGCAGCGAGCGCGAGCTGCAGCCGTACCCGTATCTGCTGGTGATCGTGGACGAGCTGGCCGACCTGATGATGGTCGCCCCGCGCGACGTCGAGGACGCCATCGTGCGCATCACGCAGCTCGCGCGCGCGGCCGGCATCCACCTGGTGCTCGCCACCCAGCGTCCGTCGGTCGACGTGGTCACCGGTCTGATCAAGGCCAACGTGCCCTCCCGGCTGGCCTTCGCCACCTCCTCGCTGGCCGACTCCCGGGTCATCCTCGATCAGCCCGGTGCCGAGAAGCTGATCGGCAAGGGTGACGGCCTGTTCCTGCCGATGGGCGCGAACAAGCCGACCCGTATGCAGGGAGCGTTCGTGACCGAGGAGGAGGTCGCGGTCGTCGTCCAGCACTGCAAGGACCAGATGGCGCCGGTCTTCCGGGACGACGTCACCGTGGGCACCAAGCAGAAGAAGGAGATCGACGAGGACATCGGCGACGACCTCGACCTGCTGTGCCAGGCGGCCGAGCTGGTCGTCTCCACCCAGTTCGGGTCGACGTCCATGCTCCAGCGCAAGCTGCGCGTGGGCTTCGCCAAGGCCGGCCGGCTCATGGACCTCATGGAGTCCCGCAACATCGTGGGACCGAGCGAGGGCTCCAAGGCACGTGACGTTCTCGTGAAACCCGACGAGCTGGACGGCGTGCTCGCGCTGATTCGCGGGGAGTCCGAGGGGTAGCGCGAAGGGCCGTTCGGCCGAGGCGGTTTACGCCGGGTGGTGGGATGTCGTGACCCACCCGTTAGAGATCGGTGAGCAACCGTCTCCCTTCGTGGTACGTCCAGTTGAGCGAGGGGACAGGTAGGGGCCTCATCCTGGGGTACCTGCCAGTCCAGCGGTCGGGATGTCGGGCCATTCCGATGGCGTACAAAGTCAGACCGCCCGGTTGCCCCACCCTTTCGTACTCCCCCTAGACTGAGCTTCCAGCACAGGTGGCTACACGCTCGAAAGGCGCCCCCGTGTCCATCGGCAACTCCCCTGAAGACGAGCGTCCGTACCGAGACGAGTCCCAGGAAGCCCGTTCCTCCGTGGGTCGCGCCCTTCAGCAGGCGCGGATCGCGGCCGGGCTCACCGTCGACGATGTCAGCAGCGCCACTCGTGTTCGCATCGCCATCGTGCACGCCATCGAGGCGGACGACTTCGCCTCGTGTGGCGGCGACGTGTACGCCCGCGGGCACATCCGCACGCTGGCCAAGGCCGTCCATCTGGATCCCGAGCCGCTGATCGCCCAGTACGACGCCGAGCACGGCGGCCGCCCCGCGCCCACCCCCGCCGCACCTCTGTTCGAGGCGGAGCGGATCCGTCCCGAGCGGCGCGGGCCGAACTGGACCGCGGCGATGGTCGCCGCGATCGTCGTCGTGATCGGCTTCGTCGGCTTCACCGCGTTCAAGGGCGGCGGCAGCGGCAATGACGCCAAGTCGCAGCTCGCCGACGGTGCCACGCCCGCCGTCAGCAAGGCCGCCTCGCCCAGGCCCAAGAAGGAGAAGCCCGCCGCGCCGACCGGCGAGCCCAGCGACAGCGCCATCGCCGCCGCGCCCCAGGACAAGGTCACCGTGCAGGTCAGTGCGGCGAACGGGCGCAGCTGGATCTCGGCCAAGGACCACAACGGCCGGATGCTCTTCGACGGGCTGCTGAAGCAGGGCCAGTCCAAGACCTTCCAGGACAGTTCCAAGATCAATGTGATCCTCGGTGACGCGGGCGCGATCCAGCTCTACGTCAACGGCAAGAAGATCGAGGACAACTTCCGGCCGGGCGCGGTGGAGCGCCTCACGTATACGAAGGGCGACCCCGAGGCCGGATGAGGGGCCCTGCGGGGGAGCGGATGTGACGGGGTAGGCCAAGATCGGCCAACCCCGTCGACGTGGGGTGCCGGAGAGACAAAGTAGTCTTGAGCCCATGCCTGAACGCCGTACCGTCGCACTCGTCACTCTTGGCTGCGCTCGTAACGAGGTGGACTCCGAGGAGCTCGCAGGCCGTTTGGAGGCGGACGGCTGGCAGCTCGTCGAGGACGCCGCGGACGCCGACGTCGCCGTCGTCAACACCTGTGGCTTCGTCGAAGCCGCCAAGAAGGACTCCGTCGACGCCCTGCTGGAGGCCAACGACCTCAAGGACCATGGCAGAACCCAGGCCGTCGTGGCGGTGGGCTGCATGGCCGAGCGGTACGGCAAGGAGCTGGCCGAGGCGCTGCCCGAGGCCGACGGCGTGCTCGGCTTCGACGACTACGCGGACATCTCCGACCGCCTGCAGACCATCCTGTCCGGCGGCATCCACGCCGCCCACACCCCCCGCGACCGCCGCAAGCTGCTGCCGATCAGTCCGGCCGAGCGCCAGGAATCGGCCGCCTCCGTCGCGCTGCCCGGCCACGCTCCGGCCGACCTCCCCGAGGGCGTCGCGCCCGCCTCCGGTCCGCGCGCGCCCCTGCGCCGGCGCCTGGGCGGCTCACCCATCGCCTCGGTCAAGCTGGCCTCCGGCTGCGACCGGCGCTGCTCCTTCTGCGCCATCCCGTCCTTCCGCGGCTCCTTCATCTCCCGCCGCCCCAGCGACGTGCTGAACGAGACGCGCTGGCTGGCCGAGCAGGGCGTCAAGGAGATCATGCTGGTCTCCGAGAACAACACCTCCTACGGCAAGGACCTGGGCGACATCCGCCTGCTGGAGTCCCTGCTGCCGGAGCTGGCCGAGGTCGACGGCCTGGAGCGGGTGCGGGTGAGCTACCTGCAGCCGGCCGAGATGCGCCCGGGCCTGATCGACGTCCTGACCTCCACCCCGAAGGTCGTCCCCTACTTCGACCTGTCCTTCCAGCACTCCGCGCCGGACGTGCTGCGCTCCATGCGCCGCTTCGGTGACACCGACCGCTTCCTGGAGCTGCTCGACACGATCCGCGGCAAGGCCCCCGAGGCCGGCGTGCGCTCCAACTTCATCGTCGGCTTCCCCGGCGAGAGCGAGTCCGACCTGGCCGAGCTGGAGCGCTTCCTGAACGGTGCCCGCCTGGACGCGATCGGTGTGTTCGGCTACTCCGACGAGGAGGGCACGGAGGCCGCGACGTACGACAACAAGCTGGACGAGGACGTCGTCGCCGAGCGCCTCGCCCACATCTCCCGGCTGGCCGAGGAGCTGGTCTCGCAGCGCGCCGAGGAGCGCGTCGGCGAGACCGTGCACGTCCTGGTGGAGTCCGTGGACGAGGAGGAGGGTGTCTACGGGCGTGCCGCGCACCAGGCCCCGGAGACGGACGGGCAGGTGCTGCTCACGAGCGGCGAAGGCCTGAGCGTCGGACGTATGGTCGAGGCGAAGGTGGTCGGTACGGAGGGTGTCGACCTGGTGGCCGAGCCGCTGACCGGCTCGCTCGCGTGTAGTGAGGAGGCGGGCAGATGACCGGAGTCCCGGCATCCGCCGCGGGCGGCTCCTCCGGCGCGCAGGGCGCCCGGGGCTCCGCCGCCGCTGCCGACGGCGTTGCTTACGAGGTCTCCGGTTCTGGTTCAGGTCCCGCCGGTCCGGTCTCCGGGTCTGCTTCGGGTCCCGCCACGGGCCCCGAGGGTTCCGGCACGGGCCCTCTGAGTCCCGCCACAGGTGCCGGGGGTTCCGTCGCGGAACCCGACCCCGAGGGCGGTGGCAGGGCCGCGCGCGGAGGGAAGATCGCGGCGGCGGCCGTCAACCAGGCCAGCGTCTGGAACGTCGCCAATCTGCTGACGATGCTCCGGCTCCTGCTGGTGCCCGGCTTCGTGGCGCTGATGCTCGCGGACGGCGGCTACGACCCGGCCTGGCGCTCGCTGGCCTGGGCGGCCTTCGCCATCGCCATGATCACCGACCTCTTCGACGGGCATCTGGCGCGCACCTACAACCTGGTCACCGACTTCGGGAAGATCGCCGACCCCATCGCCGACAAGGCGATCATGGGGGCGGCGCTCATCTGTCTCTCCTCCCTGGGCGATCTGCCGTGGTGGGTGACGGCCGTGATCCTCGGCCGGGAACTCGGCATCACGCTGCTGCGTTTTCTGGTCATTCGCTACGGCGTGATCCCCGCCAGCCGCGGCGGCAAGCTCAAGACGCTCACCCAGGGCGTGGCCGTCGGGATGTACGTCCTGGCACTGACGGGCTGGCTGGCCACCATGAGGTTCTGGGTGATGGGCGCGGCGGTCGTCCTCACCGTCGTGACCGGTCTCGACTACGTAAGACAAGCCATAGTGCTGCGCAGGCGGGGAATCGCCGAGCGCGCGGCGGCGTTGGAGGAGAAGGAAGCGTGAGTTCCCCGGCCACCGAACTGGTGCGACTACTGACCGTGAGGGGCGAAACCCTTGCCGTCGCCGAGTCGCTCACCGGGGGCCTGGTAGCGGCGGAGATCACCGGTGTGCCCGGAGCGTCCAAGGTGTTCCGGGGCTCGGTCACCGCCTACGCCACTGAACTCAAGCACGAGCTGCTGGGTGTCGACGCCGCCCTGCTGACACAGCGCGGAGCGGTGGATCCGCAGGTCGCGGGCCAGATGGCGGCCGGGGTACGCAAGGCCCTGGGGGCCGACTGGGGCGTTGCGACCACCGGAGTGGCCGGTCCCGATCCCCAGGACGGCAAGCCGGTCGGGACAGTGTTCGTGGCCGTCGACGGGCCCGCCACCGCCCGCCCGGGTTCTGCCGGTGGCGGAAAAGTCGCGGCCCTGCGGTTGAACGGCAGCCGTGCGGAAATTCGTATGGAGAGTGTACGGAGCGTACTCGCAGTGCTTCTGGAGCAGCTTGCGGGCGAACAGACCGGGAATGAGCGGGCACAGGATACGGAACGGAACGGGGGGTTTTGATGTTTGCAGCCCTGAGTGAACACGACATCGCTCCCCGCACGGCCGCGGCGCAAGGCGGTACGGTGGGGCGAGAAGGATGCGGCTACGCGGTCCGAGGAGGGAGCCACCGATGATTCTGCTCCGTCGCCTGCTGGGTGACGTGCTGCGTCGGCAGCGCCAACGCCAGGGCCGTACTCTGCGCGAAGTCTCCTCGTCCGCCCGAGTCTCACTCGGCTATCTCTCCGAGGTGGAGCGGGGGCAGAAGGAGGCTTCCTCCGAGCTGCTCTCCGCCATCTGCGACGCGCTGGACGTACGGATGTCGGAACTGATGCGTGAAGTCAGCGACGAGCTGGCGCTCGCCGAGCTGGCCCGGTCCGCCAGGGCCACCGAGCCCGTGCCCACGTCGGTCCGTCCGATGCTGGGTTCCGTGTCGGTGACCGGTGTGCCACCGGAACGGGTGACCATCAAGGCGCCCGCGGAGGCGGTGGGCGTCGTCGCCGCGTGAGGTGCGCCTGCGCGGCCTAGCCATCCGATACGAGTGAAGCCCCGGCCGGGCTTCCCCGGGGACACCCGGGAAGCGCGGCGGGGGCTTTCGCGTTGCCGGTGCTGGGCGGTGCGGTCATGGTGGAGGGACGTGACGGCGCCCGAGCACCGGAGGAAGCGGATGTACGTCGTGAAGAGCCCGTTGGCCGACGCGGACCTCAAGACCGTGTCCGAGGCGCTGCAGGGCGCGCTCGTCGACCTGGTGGACCTGTCACTGGTCGCCAAGCAGATCCACTGGAACGTCGTCGGTCCCCGCTTCCGGTCCATCCACCTCCAGCTCGACGAGGTCGTCGACTCCGCCCGCACGCACTCCGACACGGTTGCCGAGCGGGCCTCGGCGCTGGGCGTCCCGCCCGACGGACGTGCCGCCACGGTGACCTCCGGCAGCGGCATCAAGACCGCTCCGGCCGGCTGGATCAAGGACGGGGACGCGGTCGGGGCGATGGTGGACGCGCTCGGCGCGGTGATCACGCGGATGCGGGAGCGGGTGGGCGCGACCGGGGCGGCGGACCCGGTGTCGCAGGACATCTTCATCGGCATCACGGCAGATCTCGAGAAGCATCACTGGATGTTCCAGGCGGAGCACGCCTGACGCGACCGACGCCCGGACGACTCAGCCCGTACACCGGACCGGCCCGTCTGCGTCCGTGTGCCCTCGATGCGCCCTCTTGGTGACAAAGGGCACCGATTAGCGTCCGGCAGGAGGTGGTGGCGGGCATGGTGGGGCGGATAGTGCGGATGGGGCCGGCAGTGCGCTGGGGCGTCGCTCTCGGGCTGGGCGCGGTGTGGTGGTGGGCCGTGCTGCGGCTCGCCCTGGCGGAGGGGGCGGGCGTGCTGGAAGGGGCCGTCGTGGCCGGTGGCTGGGGGCTGAGCCTGCTTCCGGTGCACTGTGCGCCCGAGGGGAGCGCGGCCGGCGCCGTGTCGACGGGACGCTGGGCCGGCGCCTGGCGGACGGGGCACGTCACCAGGGCATGGCCACACCCCCGTTCGG
Source organism: Streptomyces sp. NPDC045022 (assembly GCF_056432605.1). Taxonomy (NCBI): domain Bacteria; kingdom Bacillati; phylum Actinomycetota; class Actinomycetes; order Kitasatosporales; family Streptomycetaceae; genus Streptomyces; species Streptomyces sp. NPDC045022. Next base: position 654,100 of record NZ_JBWKIR010000002.1, on the reverse strand, counting down.
GCGAAGGATCTGACCCGTCGTGAACGCCGACGCGTCGGACGCCAGATACAGCACCGTGTGCGCGACGTCGTCCGGCTCGCCGACCCGTCCCAGCGGTGTCATGCGGGTCATCACGGCCTCGGTGTGCGCCTGTGCCTCGCGGTCGTGGCGGTCGGTCATGGGGGTACGGACCCAGCCGGGCGCGATCGCGTTGACCCGGATGCCGTTTCTGCCGACCTCGGTCGCCAGCGTCTTGGTCAGCTGCACCACGGCCGCCTTCGCCGCGCCGTAGCAGAGCAGCCCGGCGCCGCCCGTGTCGACCGCGCCGGATGCCATGGTGACGATGCTGCCGCGGGTCTCGTGGGCGAGCATCAGCCGGGCCGCCTCCTGGCAGGCGTACAGCACCCCCTTGAAGTTGACGTTCAGCACCCGGTCGAGGTCCTCGTCGCGGGTCTCCAGCACGGGGCTGCTGTGCATGATCCCGGCGATCGCCGCAAGCACGTCCAGGCGTCCGCAGGACCGGACGGCCTCGCTGAGCCGGGCCCGGTCGGTGACATCGAGAACGTGCACACGGGCCGTGCCGCCGCGGTCCTTGACCAGCGATGCCGTGCCGTGCAGACCGTCCGCGTCCCGGTCGGCGCAGTGCACCGTCGCGCCCGCCTCGGCGAGCAGGACGGCGGAGGCCCGCCCGATGCCGCCGGCGGCTCCGGTGACGAACGCGGTGCGCCCGGTGAGGTCGTACGCCGTGAGAGGCATGAGGGGACGGTACGAGCGTTTCTGACGGACCGTCAATTGGTGTGCGGGCACTGATGTCAGCGGGGCGGGGACCCGACCGAAGCGCCCCCGGACGGACTGCCCGCCGAGGCCGGTCGGTGTGCGGCGTCAGACGGTGCGGCGGGGGTAGCGGTCCCGCCAACGCTGGGGCGCTCCCGGTGCGGGGGCCGGGCCCGTCTGGCACGTGGGGCACCAGTAAGTGGGGCGGTCCTGGGAGCCGTCGCCCTGGTCGGCCACCCGGACGGGGGTCTGACAGCGCAGGCAGGGCCGGGGCGCGCGGCCGTACACGAACAGGTCGTACCGGTGCAGGCCCGTGGTCTGCCGGACCGGGCGGTCGCGGTTGATCTCCAGCAGCCTCTGGGCGAGGGCGGGCAGCTGCTCGGCGCGGTCCGCCGGGAGCGCGCCAACCGGCAGCCAGGGCGTCACGCCGAGCAGGAAACACAGCTCGCTCTTGTAGATGTTGCCGATGCCGGCCAGATTGCGCTGGTCGAGCAGGGCCTCGCCGAGCTGGCGGGCGGGTTCCGCGAGGAGGTTGGCCAGGGCGCGCTCGGGGTCCCAGTCCGGGCCGAGCAGGTCGGGGCCCAGATGGCCGACGACCCGCTCCTCCTCGGTCGTGCGCAGCAGCTCCAGGACCTGGAGGCGGTACCCGACGGCCGTGCGGTCGGCGGTGGCGAGGACCGCACGGATCTGGTGCCCCGGTCCGCCGCGCCAGCGCTCGCCCGTGCCGTACACCTTCCACGCCCCCTCCATGCGCAGATGGGTGTGCAGGGTCAGGCCGCCCTCGAACCGGGTGAGCAGGTGTTTGCCGCGCGGGATCGTGTTGAGAACCCCACGGCCGGTGAGGTCGACCGTGGCGTACTTCGGCACCCGGAAGTCGCTGCGGGTCAGCGCCTGGCCCGCGAGGGCCTCGTGCAGCCGCCTCGCGGCCTGCCAGACCGTGTCACCTTCGGGCATGCGTCAAGGGTGCCACGGCCGGGGGACAGCGGTGCATGGTGCCGGTCACGCTCTCAGGCGCAGGCCGCGCGGTGTCGCGACGAACCCCGCCGCCTCCAGAAGAGTGCCTAGGGGGGAGGTCAGGGCCTGGGCGCCGTTGATCCGCTCGACCGTGACCGTGCCGAGGGAGCCCGCGCGGGCGGCCGCGGCCAGTGCCTCGGCGGCGGTACGCAGACGCGGGTCGTCCGTGGCGGCGATGTCCGGGCCGGCGGGCCAGGCCAGCAGTGTCTTGCCACCGCGCTCCATGTACAGCGTCAGCTCGCCCTCCACCAGGACGACCAGCGAGCCCGCCTTACGGCCCGGCTTGTGCCCGGCACCGGTCGGCGGCTCCGGCCAGGGCAGCGCCGCACCGTAGGCGTTCGCGGGGTCGGCCGCGGCGAGGACCGCGGCACGGGGGTCGGGCGTGGACGTACGGCCATTGCCGTGGCCCCGGTTCCCGGCCGGGCCGTAGGCGGTGGCCCGGCCTCCTCGGGGACCTCCGTAACCGGGGGAGGCGAAGGGATCGGCGAGATCGCGCGGGGAGACGTGGTCGCCGGGGGTGGTGGCGTGGTCCGCCGGCGGCCAGGTGAAGTCGCCGTCGAGGCCGGGATGGGCGAAGCCGCCGTCGGCTCCGTCGAAGGCGCCGGGGGGTGTGTGGGCGTGCGGGCCGCCGCCCGTTCCGGTACCGCCGGGGGTGGCGAAGCCGCTCGGGAAGCCCGGGTCGGTGAATCCGTTCGGCAGGCCAGGGCCGGCGAAACCGTTGCCGGAACCCGGGGCGGGCTGCGCCTCGCCCCGTTCGCGGGCGTTGGACACGGCACGCAGACGGTCCACCGCGCCATCCATGGCGAACTGGGCCGCGCCCAGTCCCTCGACGACGTAACCGCGCCTTGCCTGGCCGCTTTCCTCGAAGGCGGACAGCACGCGGTACACCGCCGAGAAGCCGCCCTCGACGCCCTCCGCGGCGACCGCTCCCCGAGTGACCACGCCGTGCCGGTCGAGGAGGGTGCGGGCCAGGGCGTGCGCCCGCACGGTGGCGTCCGGTTCGACGGAGGGCAGCAGCGACCAGCGCCCGGCGACCGTCGGCGGCCCGGTACGGGAGGCGGTGCGGGCGGCGGCCGTCAGGGAGCCGTAGCGGCCGCGCGGGACGCTGCGCCTGGCACGGTGGGCCGTCGAGCCCGCCGTACGGCCCGAGCCCAGCAGGGAACGCATCGGCGCGAGCGTGTCATTGGTGAGCCGGCCCGACCAGGCCAGGTCCCACAACGCGTCGGCCAGTTGGGGGTCGGTGACCTCGGGGTGCGTGGTGGCCCGTACCCGGTCGCCGATCTGACGGAAGAACAGGCCGTAGCCGCCGGAGAGGGCGTCGAGGACGGACTGGTGGAGCGCGGTCAGCTCCAGCGGGTGCGGTGGCGACAGCAGCAGCGTGGCCGCGTCGGCCAGATAGAGGGAGACCCAGCCGTCCTTGCCGGGCAGGGCGCCCGCACCGGCCCACACCACCTCGCCCGCGGCGGCCAGCTCGTCGAGCATCGACGGCGTGTAGTTCGCCACGCGGGAGGGCAGGACCAGCTTCTCCAGCGCGGAGGCGGGCACGGAGGCGCCCTGCAACTGCTCGATGGCGCGCACCAGTCCGTCGACGCCCCGCAGCCCGTGGCCCCTGCCGATGTGCTGCCACTGCGGCAGGAACTGCGCGAGCGCGGCCGGTGGCACGGGCTCCAGCTCGTGGCGCAGCGCCGCGAGGGAGCGGCGGCGAAGCCGTCGCAGTACGGCCGCGTCGCACCACTCCTGGCCGATGCCCGCCGGGTGGAACTCCCCCTGGACGACCCGGCCGTTCGCCGCGAGCCGCTGCAGAGCGCCCTCGGTGACCGCGACGCCCAGGCCGAACCTGGCCGCCGCGGTGGCCGACGTGAACGGGCCGTGGGTACGGGCGTATCGCGCGAGGAGGTCACCCAGCGGATCCTTGACCGGCTCCGTGAAGGCCTCGGGGACGCCGACCGGCAGCGCCGTGCCGAGCGCGTCGCGCAGCCGGCCCGCGTCCTCGACCGCCGCCCAGTGGTCGGTGCCGGCGATGCGGACCTTGATGGCCCGGCGGGCACCGGCCAGCTCACGCGCCCACTGCGCGTCCGCGCCCCGCGCGACCAGCTCGGCGTCGGTCAGCGGGCCGAGCAGCCGCAGAATGTCGGCGACTCCCTCCACGTCCTTGACCCGGCGGTCCTCGGTGAGCCACTGGAGCTCGCGCTCCAGCTCGGTCAGCACCTCCGCGTCGAGCAGTTCGCGCAGCTCCGCCTGGCCCAGCAGCTCGGCCAGCAGCCGGGAGTCCAGGGAGAGCGCGGCGGCGCGGCGCTCGGCGAGCGGGGAGTCGCCCTCGTACAGGAACTGGGCGACATACCCGAAGAGCAGGGAGCGGGCGAACGGGGACGGCTCCGGGGTGGTGACCTCGACCAGGCGCACCTTGCGGGCCTCGATGTCACCCATCAGCTCGACGAGTCCGGGGACGTCGAAGACGTCCTGGAGGCATTCGCGGACCGCTTCCAGGACGATCGGGAACGAGCCGAACTCACTCGCGACCTGCAGCAGTTGTGCCGCGCGCTGGCGCTGCTGCCACAGCGGGGTGCGCTTGCCGGGACTGCGGCGCGGCAGCAGCAGCGCGCGGGCCGCGCACTCGCGGAACCGGGCGGCGAACAGAGCCGAGCCACCGACCTGGTCGGTGACGACCTGGTCGACCTCGCCCTTGTCGAAGACGGCGTCCGCCGCGCCCACGGGGGCCTGCTCGCTGTCGTATGCGGTGCCGGCCTTCATCGGCTCCTGGTCGAGCAGGTCCAGGCCCATCAGGTCGGCGTCGGGCAGACGCAGCACGATGCCGTCGTCGGCGTGCATGACCTGCGCGTCCATGCCGTACCGCTCGGACAGGCGGGCGCCGAGGGCGAGAGCCCAGGGGGCGTGGACCTGGGCGCCGAAGGGGGAGTGCACGACCACCCGCCAGTCGCCCAGCTCGTCACGGAAGCGCTCCACGACGATCGTACGGTCGTCCGGAATGTGGCCGCAGGCCTCGCGCTGTTCGTCCAGGTACGACAGCACGTTGTCCGCCGCCCACGCGTCCAGGCCCGCCGCGAGCAGGCGCAGCCGGGCGTCGTCCTTGGACAGGGAGCCGACCTCGCGCAGGAACGCGCCCACCGCGCGGCCCAGTTCGAGCGGGCGACCCAGCTGGTCGCCCTTCCAGAACGGCAGCCGGCCCGGCACACCCGGCGCGGGGGACACCAGGACCCGGTCGCGGGTGATGTCCTCGATGCGCCAGGAACTCGTGCCCAGCGTGAAGACGTCCCCCACCCGGGACTCGTAGACCATCTCCTCGTCGAGTTCGCCGACCCGGCCGCCGCCCTTCTTGGGGTCGGAACCGGCGAGGAAGACCCCGAACAGGCCGCGGTCGGGGATCGTGCCGCCGGAGGTGACGGCGAGCCGCTGGGCGCCAGGGCGGCCGGTGACGGTGCCGGCCACCCGGTCCCACACCACGCGCGGGCGCAGCTCCGCGAACGCGTCGGACGGATAGCGGCCCGCGAGCATGTCGAGAACCGCGGTGAAGGCCGACTCGGGCAGCGAGGCGAAGGGGGCCGCACGGCGGACCACGGCGAGCAGGTCGTCGACCTGCCAGGTGTCCAACGCGGTCATCGCGACCAGTTGCTGCGCGAGCACGTCCAGCGGGTTCGCGGGCACCTTCAGGGACTCGATCGAACCCGAGCGCATCCGCTCGGTGACCACGGCCGCCTGCACGAGGTCACCCCGGTACTTGGGGAAGACCACACCGGTGGAGACGGCGCCGACCTGGTGCCCCGCGCGGCCGACGCGCTGGAGCCCGGATGCCACCGACGGCGGGGACTCGACCTGGACGACGAGATCCACGGCGCCCATGTCGATGCCCAGCTCCAGGCTGGACGTGGCGACCACCGCGGGCAGCCGGCCCGCCTTCAGGTCCTCCTCAACCAGAGCACGCTGCTCCTTGGAGACCGAGCCGTGGTGCGCGCGGGCGATCACCGGGGGCGCGCCCAGGGCCGCGCCCGAGCCGCCCATCAGCTCGGCGGGGGAATGGTGTTCGCCCAGGGTCTCGCCGGTCGCACGCTCGTACGCGATCTCGTTGAGCCGGTTGCACAGCCGCTCCGCCAGGCGCCGGGAGTTGGCGAACACGATCGTGGAGCGGTGGGACTGGACCAGATCGGCGATCCGCTCCTCCACATGCGGCCAGATCGACGGCCGCTCCCCGCCGTCGGCGGCGTCGGCCGCCGGGGCGCCGCCCAGCTCGCCCATGTCCTCGACCGGGACGACCACGGAGAGGTCGAACTCCTTGCCGGACTTCGGCTGGACGATCTCCACCTTGCGGCGCGGGGACAGGTACCGGGCGATCTCGTCGACCGGGCGCACGGTCGCCGACAGGCCGATCCGGCGGGCCGGTTTCGGCAGCAGCTCGTCCAGCCGCTCCAGGGAGAGCGCCAGGTGGGCGCCGCGCTTGGTGCCCGCGACCGCGTGCACCTCGTCCAGGATCACCGTCTCCACGCCCGTCAGCGCGTCGCGCGTGGCCGAGGTCAGCATCAGGAACAGCGACTCGGGGGTGGTGATGAGGATGTCCGGTGGCCGCGTGGACAGCGCGCGCCGCTCGGCGGCCGGGGTGTCGCCGGAGCGGATGCCGACCCGGACCTCCGGCTCGGGCAGCCCCAGGCGCACGGACTCCTGCCGGATGCCGGTCAGCGGGCTGCGGAGGTTGCGCTCGACGTCGACGGCGAGGGCCTTCAGCGGGGACACGTACAGCACCCGGCAGCGTTTCCTCGGGTCGGCCGGGGGCGGGGCCGACGCCAGCTGGTCCAAGGCGGCCAGGAACGCGGCCAGCGTCTTGCCGGAGCCGGTCGGGGCGACCACCAGCACGTCCGAGCCCTGCCGGATGGCCTGCCACGCGCCCGCCTGGGCCGCGGTGGGCGCGGAGAAGGCCCCCGTGAACCAGCCGCGGGTCGCGGGCGAGAAGCCGTCGAGGGCTCGATGTGCTGAGCTGACCATGCGTCCATCCTGCACCCGCCTACTGACAATCGCGCTGACCTGCGCATACGCCATGCGTCGGGGCGGCGGCAGGCAGCCGGTCGGGGGCGGAGGGGCGGACAACGGGCGCATGGCCGGCAGAGCTGGGCGGCACGAGGGCCGACCGAGCGGGGACGGGGCGGGCCCGGAGCAGGTCGACTCCGGGCAGCTCCTCGTACCGCCAGTGCCGCGCCCGCTCCACCGGTTCCGAGGCGTCCGCCGACGCCGGAGCCCTCGCGCCGCTCAACCCCAGGAGAGGACCGGCTCAGCCCACGAAGCGTCCGTACGCCCTCAGTGTGCGCAGCGCCCTGATCGTCACCAGGGGGCGGGCCTCCAGCGCGGGTGCCGGTGCCCACCGGCGCCAGCGGATGGGCCAGCCCCCGTCCTCCTGCTGCTCGGCGGCCAGGTGGTCCAGCGAGCGGGCCATCTCGTCGTCCGTGAACCACGCGCGCGCGAGCGATCGCGGGCTCTTGGCGAAGTCGTGCGGGAAGTGATGCTCGCCCGGGGCGTAGCCCGGCGCGACCGGATACGCGTCGAGACCGTCCGGGTCCAGCGCCGCGAGCCGCTGCTCCCGCACCAGGCGGCCCAGCCGGTCGGCGGCGGCCTCCGCACGCGGGCGGTCGGGAGCCGAGTCCAGGAAGGCGACGGCGGCCTGCACCTCGTAGGGGTGGGACTTCTCCAGGGACTCGACGGCCTGCCAGCAGAAGTCGGTGGCCCGGAACAGCCAGGCATGCCACACCTCGTTGTGGTGCAGCAGCCCGACGACCGGACCGGTGGCCAGCAGTTCGCTGGGCGGGTCGTCGAGGACCGGGACGAACGGTGCCGCCGGATATCCGCGCTGGCTGGGATGGATGGCCGGCAGCGCACCGTCCGCGGTGGAGACGGAGGTCAGATAACGGCACACACGCTCCACCCGCTGCCCGCCGCAGCGCCCGATGGCGTCCAGCACACGCAGCGCGTGGGCGGTGTGCAGGGGCTGGCTCACGGGTCCGCGCAGATCGGGCTCCAGCGCGTGCCCGTAGCCGCCGTCCTCGTTGCGGTAGGCATCCAGCGCCGCTTCCACCGTGTCCGGGGCGCCGTGCAGGAAGTGGTACGCGAAGAGGCGCTGCTCCAGCACGCGCGCGGTGAGCCACACGAACTGTTCGGCGCGGAAGAGCGGGGAGCGCGCCGGGTGCGCAGGGGGGAGTGGGGAAGCTCCTGATTCGGCCATGCGTCAGACCGTAGGACGGAAAGCGGTCTCGGCAAGCGGCTCCGGGCGGGGCCCACCCCCAGGGGCGGGATACTGGGCTCATGCGGTTGACGGTCTTCTGGCAGCGGATGGCGGAACACTTCGGTCCGGGGTACGCCGACACCTTCGCGCGCGATCACGTCATGTCGGAGCTGGGCGGACGCACGGTGAACCAGGCGTTGGACGCCGGCTGGGCGGCCAAGGACGTGTGGCGCGTGGTGTGCACGGTCATGAACGTGCCAGGGGAGAGGCGTTGACGCGGCAGCCCCGGCGCATTGATCGAAACGGCCCCGGCCAAGCCGTGAAGATGTCGACGGCACGGCACTGATCGGTCACGAAAGCCGCAGGTGGACGCCGGTTGTCGGCAGAGTCGGCGAGACTTGGCCCGTGGCACCCACTGACGAGGACACCCAGCCGCCCACCCGGCACGCAGCACCGACCGATACAACGCCGCCCGACCGGCCCCCCGCCCCCGCCCCCGGCACCGTGGCTTCGGGGGCCCGCATGCCCCGCTGGCTGCCGCGCGCCATGGTGCTCGCGCTCGCGTTGATCGCCGCGTTCCAGCTGGGCAGCTGGGCCTTTCACCAGCTGACCAACCTGTTGATCAACATGTTGATCGCCTTCTTCCTGGCGCTCGCGATAGAGCCCGCGGTGAGCCGGATGGCCGCCCGCGGCATGCGCAGGGGGCTCGCCACCTTCCTGGTGTTCCTCGGCTTGACGATCATCACCGCCGGGTTCGTCACCTTGCTCGGCTCCATGCTCGCCGGCCAGATCATCAAGATGATCGAGGGTTTCCCGGACTACCTCGACTCACTGATCAACTGGATCAATGCGACCTTCCACACCGAGCTGAGACGGGTGGACGTCCAGGAGGGCCTGCTCCACTCCGACTGGCTGCGCAAGTACGCGCAGAACAGCGCGGCCGGTGTCCTCGACGTCTCCGCGCAGGTGCTCGGCGGGCTCTTCCAGCTGCTGACGGTCGGGCTGTTCTCGTTCTACTTCGCCGCCGACGGCCCCCGGCTGCGCCGTGCCCTGTGCTCCGTCCTGCCGCCCGCACGCCAGGCCGAGGTACTGCGGGCCTGGGAGATCGCCGTCGACAAGACGGGCGGCTATCTCTACTCGCGCGGCCTCATGGCGCTGATCTCCGGAGTCGCGCACTACATCCTGCTGCAGGCCCTCGGTGTGCCGTACGCGCCCGTGCTCGGTGTCTGGGTGGGCCTGGTCTCGCAGTTCATCCCCACCATCGGCACGTACCTCGCGGGTGCGCTGCCGATGTTGATCGCGTTCACCGTGGAGCCCTGGTACGCGGTGTGGGTGCTGGCCTTCGTCGTGGTCTACCAGCAGTGCGAGAACTACGTGCTCCAGCCCAAGCTGACCGCCAAGACGGTCGACATCCACCCGGCGGTCGCCTTCGGCTCGGTCATCGCGGGCACCGCGCTGCTGGGCGCCGTCGGCGCGCTGATCGCCATCCCCGCGGTGGCGACTCTGCAGGCCTTCCTGGGGGCATACGTGAAGCGGTACGCCGTCACGGACGACCCCCGGGTGCAGGGGCACCCCGCCAGGGAGCCGGGCGGCCCCGGCCTGTTCGCCCGCATGCGACGGGTGTGGTCCGGGCCGCCTGATCCGGAGGAGTCGCCGTAGTGGCGGCGCATCGTCCCGGCGCGGCGCGCGCGTCGCCTGAGCGCGGGACGCAGGGGTCACAGCGTGGGGCGCATGCGTCAATACGTCAGCATCAACGTCGATACGTCAGCGGCGACGTCAATACGTCAACGCCGCCCATATGCCGGCTGCCACGACGGCCGCTCCGTAGCAGCCGGCGGCCGTGGCCACGATCCGCCGGCGCACCCGGGCGCTCCAGGGCGTGCGGGACAGCAGCCAGGCCAGCAGGGGCAGGACGAGGACGGCGTGCAGGCTCACGCCGTGCAGCGGCTTGAGTGGGGCCGTCGAGTGATAGGCGGCCGCCTGATGGCCGGTCCGCGTCAGCACGACCCCGCGCGCGATCATGCCCGCCCCGGCGGCCAGTGCCACCAGCAGAAGCGCGAACCCGGAGCGCACCGCGAGCGACATGCCGGCGGGGCCCGTCGGCCGGTGCCGGAAGGACGCGACCGCGAAGAGCGTGAGCAGCACGACCAGAACACCGCCGCCCACCCCGAGCGTCATGGACACCGCCGTGTCGAAAGGTGTCTCCATGTTGAGGTGCGAAGGCACCCGGCGCCATGCCTGGAGTGTGCTGCCGCCGACCTCCACCACGCAGTCGGCGGCGAAGACGAGCAGCAGGGCCGAGCGCAGCCGCGCGTCGACCCGCAGGTACGACGTGACCCAGGTGACCGCGATCAGGGTCACTCCGAAGGACAGCCCGAACGTGACGGGCTTGCGCCAGGAGACGGGACCGTCCCAGGGGCCGCCGTCGACGGCGAACACCACGAGGTGAGCGAGGCCGGACAGGGCGAGGAGCAGCCCCGTCGCGTGGCAGAGGCGATCGACGGCACGCGGAGTCTTCATGGGGCCAAGGCTCCGGGAGCGGCCCGTGAGGGTCGTCGTCCGGCCGAAGGCACCCGCGGTACGACACTGGGAGTAGCGGCTGGTTCCCCCTGCTCCGGACATCGTGTGGTGCGCTTGACACGAAAATCGAACATCTATTCTTATGGGGGCTCAGGCGAAGCTCTCGGTAGGGGATTTCTGACCGGTTTGCCGGGAAAAGTCCCTTGGTTATCCACAGGCTGGGCCTGCGTCGGGGCGCATTGTCAGTGGCAGGCGTTAGCGTCTTTGACGTGAAGCGATCGACTCAAGCAAACCGGGTGGAACCCATGGCAGGAACCGACCGCGAGAAGGCGCTCGACGCCGCGCTCGCACAGATTGAACGGCAATTCGGCAAGGGCGCGGTGATGCGCCTGGGCGAGCGGCCGAACGAGCCCATCGAGGTCATCCCCACCGGGTCGACCGCACTCGACGTCGCCCTCGGCGTCGGCGGCCTGCCGCGCGGCCGTGTGGTGGAGGTGTACGGCCCGGAGTCCTCCGGTAAGACGACCCTGACCCTGCACGCGGTGGCCAACGCGCAGAAGGCCGGCGGCCAGGTCGCCTTCGTCGACGCGGAGCACGCCCTCGACCCCGAGTACGCGAAGAAGCTCGGCGTCGACATCGACAACCTGATCCTCTCCCAGCCGGACAACGGCGAGCAGGCGCTGGAGATCGTGGACATGCTGGTCCGCTCCGGCGCCCTCGACCTGATCGTCATCGACTCCGTCGCCGCGCTCGTCCCGCGCGCGGAGATCGAGGGCGAGATGGGCGACAGCCACGTCGGCCTGCAGGCCCGTCTGATGAGCCAGGCCCTGCGGAAGATCACCAGCGCCCTCAACCAGTCCAAGACGACCGCGATCTTCATCAACCAGCTCCGCGAGAAGATCGGCGTGATGTTCGGCTCCCCGGAGACCACGACCGGTGGCCGGGCGCTGAAGTTCTACGCCTCCGTGCGACTCGACATCCGTCGCATCGAGACCCTGAAGGACGGCACGGACGCGGTCGGCAACCGCACCCGCGTCAAGGTCGTCAAGAACAAGGTCGCGCCGCCCTTCAAGCAGGCCGAGTTCGACATCCTCTACGGGCAGGGCATCAGCCGCGAGGGCGGTCTGATCGACATGGGTGTGGAGAACGGCTTCGTCCGCAAGGCCGGCGCCTGGTACACGTACGAGGGCGACCAGCTCGGCCAGGGCAAGGAGAACGCGCGCAACTTCCTCAAGGACAACCCCGACCTGGCCAACGAGATCGAGAAGAAGATCAAGGAGAAGCTGGGTGTGGGCGTCCGGCCGGAGGAGCCCGCCACCGAGGCCGGCGCTGACGCGGCGGTGACCACCGCGGCCGCGGACGACGCCAAGGCGGCGCCCGCTCCGGCTGCCAAGGCCACCAAGCCCAAGGCCGCCGCTGCCAAGAGCTGACCCGTGACACGACGAACCGACTGGGCCGAGTACGAGTACGCCACCCCCGGTGCCCCCCGGGGGAGCGGCAGCAAGGGCTACCCGGACTCCGTCCCGGCCGGGGACGGCCGGCACCGGGACGACGGGTACCGCGGGTACGGGAGTGACGGCGGCGCGCACCACGATGGCGCGGGCGACGAACCGTACGGGGGCGGCTCGCCCGGCCGTGGCTCCGAAGGCACCGCCGGACCGCGGGGCGGCCGGGGACACGGCCGGCGGCGGCGCGGCTTCGGCGACGTGCCCGGTGGGGACGAAGGCGCCCCTTCCTCGTCGAGGGCCGAGCGGGGGGAGTCTTCAGGGGACCCGGCTGAGCGGGCACGGGCGATCTGCCTGCGCCTGCTCACCGGGACCCCGCGCACCCGCAAGCAGCTCGCGGATGCCCTGCGCAAGCGGGAGATTCCCGAGGAGGTGGCCGAGGAGGTGCTGTCGCGGTTCGAGGAGGTCGGGCTGATCGACGACGGTGCGTTCGCGGACGCCTGGGTGGAGTCCCGGCACCATGGCCGCGGACTGGCCCGGCGCGCACTGGCCCGGGAGCTGCGGACCAAGGGCGTCGACTCCGCGCTGATCGACGAGGCCGTCGGCCAGCTCGACTCCGACCAGGAGGAGGCGACCGCCCGCGAACTGGTGGCCCGCAAACTGCGCGCCACCCGCGGCCTCGACCGGGACAAGCGGCTCCGCCGCCTCGCCGGCATGCTCGCCCGCAAGGGCTACCCCGAGGGCATGGCCCTCCGCGTCGTCCGCCAGGCCCTGGAGGAAGAGGGCGAGGACACGGAGCTCCTCGGGGACGGGGACTTCTGACGGCGCCGCGCGTTGGACGGAGCGCGCCGAGCCGCCGCCCCTTGCCCCGATTCCGGACGCCCCATCTTGCGCCGATCTCGGAGGTGGCCGGCCCGGCGCGGAGTGGTTGCCCGGCGGAATGACCGGCACGCGCACCGCACCGCTCAGGAGGTCGCCGGCTCCACCGGCAGCCCTGCCGCCCGCCACGCCTGGAAGCCGCCCACCAGATCCGTCGCCCGGTGCAGCCCCAGCTGGTGGAGGGAGGCCGCGGCGAGGCTGGAGGCGTACCCCTCGTTGCAGATCACCACGGCACGCAGGTCATGACTCGTGGCCTGGGGTGCACGGTGGCTGCCCCGCGGGTCGAGGCGCCACTCCAGTTCGTTGCGCTCGACGACGAGGGCGCCGGGAATCAGCCCGTCCCGCTCGCGCAGGGCCGCGTACCGGATGTCGACCAGCAGCGCGTCACCGGCTTGCTCCTCCTGATGCGCCTGCCGTGCCTCGATGCGCCGGTAGCCCGCGCGCACCCGCTCCAGCAAATCGTCGATGCCGACAGGCCGCTCACTGGTCGCACTCACTCCCGGTCCCTCGTGTGTCGCGCTCACCGTTGACTCCTCGCTGTCCGTCAGTGCGCTGCCCATCCTGCCGCTCACTGCCAGTCCTCCGGGCGTTCGACCTGTTCCAGGCGCAGTACGTGCCCCGTGCGGCTGTAGCGGCGGATCCGCGGGAGCGGCGGATAGTAGGCGTGGACGGAGATCGCGTGCTGGTCGGGGGACTCGTTGAGCACCTCGTGCACATGGTGGCGCCCGAAGGCGCGGCCCTTCCCGGCGGGCAGCCGGCGCTCGCGGTCGACGTCCTCGGTGAGTTCCAGGGTCTTCCAGCCGTCGGTGGGCAGCCGGACTGCGAGGGAGTACTCCTTGAGTTCGCCCGAGGCGGTGAGGAAGGCGCCGACCGAGTCGGCGTGGTCGTGCCAGCCGGTGCCGGTGCCGGGCGGCCAGCCGATCAGCCAGGCCTCGCTGCCGCCGGGTCCCTCCAGCCGCACCCAGGTGCGGCCTTCCGGGTCGAGCGGGAGGGAGGCGATCAGCTCGGCGTCGGCCGCCGTACGCCGTACGAAGTCGAGGAGGTCCGCCTGGGTGGGCGCCGAGCCGACGGCAGGGGACACAGAGGGGGAGGAGACAGACACGTACACCGTCCTGAGGAAGGTTCGCGGAACGGGCGCACGACGGCGCCCGGAAAACGAGGGATGCGAATTCAGCAGGACGGGCGACACACACAGCCCGCATAGCGGACGAGGTCCATATGGACCCTCCGCCACAGGCGTACACAGGTGTCGGTCACGATCCGGAGTACAGCATGGTGCCGCACTCGGGTCAATTCACCGTCACCATGTGGACAGAGCGTGACGGGGTTCGGGTCAGCGCGCGCCGGAGCCGGCCTGCGCCTCCTCCTTCACCGCGCCGCCCACCGCGGCCTCGGCCGCCCCGTACAGGTCCGCGGGGCGGACTCCGCTCAACGCTGTGACGAGGTGGCCGTCGGGGCGTACGAGCAGCACGCTGTGCGCCGGCGCACCCGGATAGCTCTCGGCGACCAGCAGCTCGGCGGGATGGGGCAGCGCGGTCACGGCGGCCGCGAGCCGGGGCATCACCCCGGCGGAGACCCAGTGCTTGCGGTCCCATACGCCCGTGCCGGGTGCGATCAGCACGACGAGCAGCGCGCCCCGGCCGAGCCGCTCGCGCAACTGGACGAAGGAACCGTCCTCGGCCGTGACCCGTACGTCCGTGACCGGTGCGCCGGGCGAGGTGTCGACCGGGATCTCCCCGTCCAGGGTCCGGGGTGCGAGCGGCGAGTCGGCGTACGCCCCCGGCGCGCCGAGCGGCCCGCGCCCCAGATGACCGTCCCCGAACAACTCGTCATGGCCCCGGGCCGCGCCCGGCACGATGTTGCGCAACCCGCCTCCGCCGCGCAGCACCGGCAGTGCCTGGTCGGCGGCGCGCAGCCGGGCGGCGACCACCGCACGCCGCTCGGCCTGGTAGCTGTCCAGCAGCACCTCGTGCGGGCCGCGGTGCCAGGCGACGGCCAGCTTCCACGCGAGGTTGTCGGTGTCCCGCAGGCCCTCGTCGAGCCCCTGGGTGCCGAATGCGCCGAGCAGGTGGGCCGCGTCCCCGGCGAGGAAGACCCGGCCGACGCGCCACCGGCGGGCCAGCCGGTGGTGCACGGTGTGGACACCGGTGTCGAGCAGGTCGTACGCCGGCGTGGAGCCGCCGGTCCAGCCCGCGAGGGTCTCGCGGATCCGGGCCACCAGGATCTCGGGCGTGACCAGGTCCTTGCCCGGCGGCAGCAGCCAGTCCAGGCGCCACACGCCGTCCGGGAGGGGGCGCGCGGTCACCTCCCCGGCCGGGGGCCCGGACTGCCGCCACGGCGGCGTCCGATGGAGCAACGCCTGACCCTCCCACGGAAGTTCCGCCCGCAGCGCGGCGACCGCGTGCCGTTCCACCGCCGTACGGCCCGGGAAGCGGATGTCCTGGAGTTTGCGCACCGTCGAGCGGGTTCCGTCGCAACCGACCAGGTAGCTGCCGCGCCACCAGGTGCCCTGGGGACCGCGGGTGTGCGCGGTGACGCCGGAACGGTCCTGCTCGATCGAATCGAGGCGGCTGTCCACCACCGTCCTCACCAATGGCTCGTCGGCGGCGGCAGTGCGCAGGGCGTGCGTGAGGACGTGCTGGGCGATGTGCAGGGGGGCGGTGGGGCCGGCCTCGTCGAAAGCGACCTCGCTCATCACCTGTTTGCGACGCAGGGACCGCCATCCGGCCCAGCGCACACCGTGCTCACCGAGCACGACTCCGGTCAGCCGCTCCAGCAGGGCGGCCGTGTCCTCGCGCAGCACGACCGTGCGCGCCGGGCGGGCTTCGTCCTTGCCGGGGCCCTCGTCCAGGACGACGGTCGGCACCTCCTGCCGGGCCAGGGCCAGGGCGAGCGTGAGCCCGACGGGCCCCGCTCCGACAATGATCACCGGGTCCATGACGCGGCGCCCCCTGCCCGTGACGATGCCCTGACGGAGACAAGTGAACAGGAAGGTGGAACGGGGTGCACGATCACAGAACGTATGCAACCCATTGGCAGAGTTTGCGTCAAGCGACCGGAGGCAGTGGCGATCATGCCACTGCCTCCGGCCGATTCATACGAGGTGAGTGAGCGTCACTTGCTGACGCCGCCGAAGTCACCTACGCCGGCCGCGTTGCCCGCCGGGTCGGCGCCGGCTGCCGCCGTACCCGCGATGTCCGCCACGTCCTGGGCGCCGAGCACCGCGCCGGTCGACTTCTTGCGCCGCCGCAGCCGGCCCTCCAGCCAGCTCGCGAACGAGGTCAGGGAGAAGTTGATGACCACGAAGATCACGGCCACGACGGTCAGGGAGGCGATGATGTTGCCGTAGTAGCCGGCCATCGTGTTGGCGGAGGCCAGCAGTTCGGGGAAGGTGAGCACCGCACCGCCGAGAGCGGTGTCCTTCACGACGACCACCAGCTGGCTGACGATCGCCGGGAGCATCGTGGTGACCGCCTGCGGCAGCAGGACGAGCCGCATCACCTGACCCTTGCGCAGGCCGATCGCCATGGCCGCTTCGGACTGCCCCTTCGGCAGGGCGAGAATGCCCGCGCGGACGATCTCCGCGAGCACCGACGCGTTGTACAGCACCAGGCCGGTCACGACCGCGTAGAACGGACGGTCGTCCGAACTGACGGCGAGGTACTGGGAAAAGAGTGCGTTCCCGAAGATCATCAAGACCAGCACCGGGATCGCGCGGAAGAACTCGACGACGACCGCGGCCGGGACGCGCACCCACACATGGTCCGAGAGCCGGGCTATGCCGAGGACGGCACCCAGCGGCAGGGCGATGACCATCGCCAGCGCCGCTGCCTTCAGGGTGTTGCGAAGACCGGGCCAGATGTACGTCGAGTACGCCTCGGCGCCGCTGAAGAACGGCTTCCACAGCGCCCAGGCCAGCTGGCCCTTGTCGTCGAGGGCCTTGTACACCCACCACACGACGGCTGCGAGAGCCACCAGGAAGAGCGCCGTGTAGAGGATGTTGCGCCGCTTGGCGCGGGGCCCCTGGGCGTCGTACAGGACCGAAGTCATCGCTTCACCGCCACCTTCTTGCCCACCCAGCCGAGGATCAGCCCGGTCGGCAGGGTCAGACACACGAACCCGAAGGCGATGACCGCCGAGATCACCAGCAACTGCGCCTCGTTCTCGATCATCTCCTTCATCAGGAACGCCGCCTCCGCCACGCCGATCGCGGCGGCCACCGTCGTGTTCTTCGTCAACGCGATCAGCACGTTGGTCAGCGGACCGATGGCCGCGCGGAACGCCTGCGGCAGCACGATCAGCCTCAGCACCTGCGTGAAGCTGAGGCCGATGGCCCGCGCGGCCTCCGCCTGGCCGACCGGGACCGTGTTGATGCCGGAGCGGATCGCCTCACAGACGAAGGCCGAGGTGTAGAGGATCAGGCCGAGCACGGCCAGCCGGAAGCCCCGGGCACCGAAATCGGCCGTACCGAGCGTGACACCGAGCGTCTGGCTGAGACCGAGCGAGGAGAAGAGGATGATCACCGTCAGCGGGATGTTCCGCACGATGTTCACGTAGGCGGTGCCGAAACCGCGCATCAGCGGTACCGGGCCCACCCTCATGCCGGCCAGCAGGGTGCCCCAGACCAGGGAGCCGACGGCCGACAGCAGCGTGAGCTGCACGGTCGTCCAGAAGGCGCCCAGTACGTCATAACGTCCAAGAAAGTCGAACACGATCTCCCGCGCTTCCGCGTGTAGGGATGCCCCGGTGCGCCGCCACCGTCAGGGGCGGCGCACCGGCCGGGCATTGCCTCAGCTCTTGACGTCGCCGATCTTCGGGGCGGGCTCGTTCTTGTAGTCGGCCGGGCCGAAGTTCTTCTTCACGGCCGTCTCCCAGGAGCCGTCGGAGACCATGTCCTCGAGCGCCTTGTTGATCTTGGCCTTGAGGTCGCTGCCCTTCTTGACGCCGATGCCGTAGTTCTCGTTGGTCATCTTGAAGCCGCCCAGCTTGAACTTGCCCTTGAACTGGGCCTGCGCGGCGTAACCGGCGAGGATCGAGTCGTCCGTGGTGAGGGCGTCGATGGCGCCGCTCTGCAGGCCGGACAGGCACGCCGAGTAGGTCGGGTACGTCTGCAGGTTCGCCTTCGGGGCCAGCGTCTTCTTGACGTTCTGCGCCGAGGTCGAGCCGGCCACGGAACACAGGTTCTTGTTGTTGAGGTCCGCCGGCGACTTGATCTTCTTCTCGTCCGCACGCAGCAGCACGTCCTGGTGGGCCAGCAGGTACGGGCCCGCGAAGTCGACCTTCTGCTGGCGCTCCGGGGTGATCGAGTAGGAGGCGGCGATGAACTGGACGTCACCACGCTGCAGCATGGTCTCGCGGTCGGCGCTCTTCGACTCCTTCCACTCGATCTGGTCGGCGCCGTAACCGAGCTTCTTGGCGACATAGGTGGCCACGTCGACGTCGAAGCCGGCGTAGCCCTGCGGCGTCTTCTGGCCGATGCCCGGCTGGTCGAACTTGATGCCGATGGCGATCTTCTTGCCGCCACCGGAGGAGCCGTTGTCGTCCTTCTTGTCGTCGCCGCCGCACGCGGTGGCGGCCACGGAGAGGGAGAGGAGGACGGCCGCGGCGGCGGAGACCTTGCGGAGCTTCATGGTGAACATCCTTTGAGCTTCGAGTGGTGAGGAACGAGGGTCCGTCTGAGGGGGGCGACCCGGATGGCGCGGGGCCGGGGCCCGCACCGTCAGTGGTGCAGGATCTTGGACAGGAAGTCCTTGGCCCGGTCGCTGCGCGGGTTGCTGAAGAACTGGTCGGGCGCGGCCTCTTCGACGATCCGGCCGTCCGCCATGAAGACCACGCGGTTCGCAGCCGAACGTGCGAAGCCCATCTCGTGGGTGACGACGATCATCGTCATGCCCTCACGGGCGAGCTGCTGCATGACCTCGAGGACCTCGTTGATCATCTCGGGGTCGAGGGCGGAGGTCGGCTCGTCGAAGAGCATGACCTTCGGGCCCATCGCCAGCGCCCGGGCGATGGCGACACGCTGCTGCTGGCCGCCGGACAGCTGGGCGGGGTACTTGTCGGCCTGGGAGCCCACACCGACCCGGTCGAGCAGGGCCCGCGCCTTCTCCTGGGCCTGCTTCCTGTCCGCCTTGCGGACCTTGAGCTGACCCAGCATCACGTTCTCGAGCACGGTCTTGTGCGCGAAGAGGTTGAAGGACTGGAAGACCATCCCGACGTCCGCCCGCAGCCGGGCCAGTTCCCGGCCCTCGTGCGGCAGGGGCTTGCCGTCGATCGTGATGGTGCCCGAATCGATCGTCTCCAGGCGGTTGATGGTGCGGCACAGCGTCGACTTTCCGGACCCGGAGGGCCCGATGACCACGACGACCTCGCCGCGGGCGATCGTCAGGTCGATGTCCTGGAGCACGTGCAACGCGCCGAAGTGCTTGTTGACGCTCTTCAGGACGACCAGTTCGTCTGACGTGGCCACGTCTTCCTTGGCCACCGATACATTGGTCATCGCTCTCGGGCTCCGTCCTCCTAGGTTTCCGAGGACAGTAGTGAGCGGCTGTGACCTGCGTCATCACATCTGAGGGAGATCTGAGCATCACGATCCGATAGCAATCGGACACATGTCGTAGCACTTGTCGCCCGCGCGCATATCGGCCGGGTAACGGAAGCGCCGGGCAACCGGAAGTCCCTTGACGCCGTCCTTGTCCATCAGCGTCACTGCCATGGTGCACACGCGCGTGCACACGATCACAAGACCCACGTGAACCGAGACCGTACGACCGCTGAACCGGAGGGGGCCGGGATGAGACTGCTCCTCGTCGAGGACGACAACCACGTCGCCGCGGCCCTGTCCGCCGTCCTCGCGCGGCACGGCTTCCACGTCACCCACGCGCGCAGCGGCGAGGAGGCCCTCCAGGCCCTCGTCCCCGAGGGGGCCGGATTCGGGGTGGTCCTGCTCGATCTGGGCCTGCCCGACCAGGACGGCTACGAGGTCTGCGGGAAGATACGCAAGCGCACCAGCATCCCGGTGATCATGGTCACCGCGCGTTCCGACGTCCGCTCCCGCATCCACGGCCTCAACCTGGGCGCCGACGACTATGTGGTGAAACCGTACGACACGGGCGAACTGCTCGCCCGAATTCACGCCGTCAGCCGGCGCACCGTCCACGAGGACCCGGCAGGCGGCGGCGAGAACGCCCTGCACCTCGGATCCGTGCGCATCGAACTGCCCACCCGCCAGGTCAGCGTGGACGGTTCGGTGATCCAACTGACCCGCAAGGAGTTCGACCTGCTCGCGCTGCTCGCCCAGCGCCCGGGCGTGGTCTTCCGGCGCGAACAGATCATCAGCGAGGTCTGGCGCACCAGCTGGGAGGGCACCGGCCGCACCCTGGAGGTGCACGTCGCCTCGCTGCGGGCCAAACTGCGCATGCCCGCGCTGATCGAGACCGTACGCGGCGTCGGCTACCGGCTCGTCGCCCCGGCCGCCTAGCGGGGACGGGTGCGCACACGGCTCCTCCCGCTGCTGATCGTCCTGTTGGCGGCCGTCCTGCTCGCGCTCGGTGTCCCGCTCGCCGTCAGCGTGGCCGCCGCCCAGCAGCAGCGGGTCGTCGTCGACCGGATCGACGACACGGCACGCTTCGCGGCGCTCGCCCAGTTCGTCACCGACAGCCCCAGCGGCTCCCGCCGCACCACCAGGGACGAGCGCGGGGAGACCCTGCGCAGCGAACTGGAGAACTACTACGGCGTCTACGGCATCCGCGCGGGCGTCTTCTACCGCAACGGCACCGCGATGGCCAACGCACCCGGCGACTGGTTCGTACCGCGCGCGGGGGAGATGCGGGGGGCGTTCGACGAGGCGCTGCTCAGCCGGCGCAGCCACGACCCGCAGCAGGTGTGGCCCTGGCAGCGCAGCCGGCTGATCGTCGCCTCGCCGGTGATCCGGGACGGGGACGTGGTGGCGGTCGTGGTCACCGACTCGCCCACCGGGCAGATGAGGTCGCGGATCCTGCGCGGCTGGCTGCTGATCGGAGCCGGCGAGATCGCGGCGATGCTGCTCGCCGTCGGCGCGGCACTGCGCCTCACCGGCTGGGTGCTCAAACCGGTACGGGTCCTGGACGCCACCACCCACGACATCGCCACCGGACGCCTCAAGTCCCGGGTGGCGGCCGCCGGCGGCCCACCGGAACTCAGACGGCTGGCCCGCTCGTTCAACGAGATGGCGGACAACGTCGAGGCCGTGCTGGAGCAGCAGCGCGCCTTCGTCGCCGACGCCTCGCACCAGCTGCGCAACCCGCTCTCGGCGCTGCTGCTGCGCATCGAACTGCTCGCCCTCGAACTCCCCGAGGGCAACGAGGAGATCGCCTCGGTCCGCACCGAGGGCAAGCGCCTCGCGCAGGTCCTCGACGACCTGCTCGACCTGGCGCTGGCCGAGCACGCCGATGCCGACCTCCGGCTGACCGACATCGGTGCCCTGGCCGAGGAACGGGTGGCCGCCTGGTCACCGACCGCCGACGCCCAGGGCGTCCGGCTGACCGGTGACTGCCCGCCCACCACCGCCTGGACCGACCCGATCGCCCTGTCCAGCGCGCTGGACGCGGTGATCGACAACGCCGTGAAGTTCTCTCCCGAGGGCGGCACCGTCGAGGTCACCGTCTCCGCCGACGGCGGCACCTCCGCGGTCGTCGTCACCGACACCGGCCCCGGCCTCACCGACGAGGAACTCGCGCGCGTGGGCGACCGTTTCTGGCGCAGCGGCCGCCACCAGAACGTCAAGGGCTCGGGCCTGGGCCTGTCCATCAGCCGCGCCCTGCTCGCGGCCGGCGGCGGCTCGATCGACTACGCCCACCACGAGCCGAGGGGGCTGCGGGTGACGGTGTCGGTGCCGCGGTACGCGGAGAGCCGCCGGGGGGCCTGAGGCCGTCCTCCGGAAGGGACTGGGCCCCCCTTTCGACGGCGGAACGGCTAAGGCTTCACCGACCGGTAGTAGCGCCGGGCGCCCTCCTGCAGGGGCAGCGGATCGGTGTAGATGGCGGTGCGCAGATCGACCAGTTGCGCGGAGTGGACGTGGGCGCCGATGCCGTCCCGGCTCTTGATCACCGTACGCGTCACCCACTCGGTCAGCCGCGGGTCCATGTCCGTGCGGGTCATCAGCAGGTTGGACACGGCGATCGTCGGCACCTGCGCGCCCTGCTGCGCGGCCGGGTAGGCGGACTCGGGGATGTTGGCGGCCCGGTAGTAGCGCGCTCCCTGCCCTTCGCTGTGCAGCTTGGTGACGAGATCACCGCCGATCGGCACGAACGTGAAAGCGGACTTCTCCGCGAGCGTGACCAGCCCCTTCGTGGGCAGCCCGCCCGACCAGAAGAAGGCGTCGATCTTCCCCTGCTGCAGCCGGCCGGGCCCGGTGTCGATACCGTCCGCGACCGGGGTGATGTCCTTGTGCGGATCGATGCCGGCCGCCCTCAGCACCCGGTTGGCGATCAGCCGTACACCGGAATCGGGCAGCCCGGTCGCCACCCGCTTGTGCCGCAGATCCCCGACGCTCTTGATGTCCGAGCCACGTCGCACGACGAGGTGCACATAGTCGTCGTAGAGCCGGGCAACACCGCGCAGCCGCCCCGCCCCACTGCCGTGCCGCAGCTCGTACGTCTCCACCGCGTCGGCCGCCGCGATGGTGAAGTCGGCCTGGCCGGTCGCCACCCGCTGGACGTTCTCCTGCGAACCGGCGCTGTTGAGCAGCTTCACCTCCAGGCCGGGCATGTCCTTGGCCAGCTCGGTGCGCAGCCGCTCGCCGTACTCCTGGTAGACGCCCCGTGGCGTACCCGTACTGAAGACGATCGTCCCGCTCGGCGGCGTCTCGCCCAGGGGCAGCAGCCACCACAGCAGCAGCCCGAGGGCCACGACACCGGCGGCCGCACTCTGCAGCGCCCGGCGCCTGCTGATTCGGGGGAACACCTTGGACATGCGGCGATCCTGCCAGGCCGCGCACGCCACTGACCAGGGCCGAGGTCACTCCGGGGACGGGGGAGTGTCGCGCCGGGCGCGGGCGAGCGCCGCTCCGGGTCCGGGAAATCGCCGTTCCGGAGCCGTTCCGGAGCCGTTCCGGGACCAGGCCGGGGGCGGTCCAGGGGCCGGTGGGAAGGGCGGAGGGCTGTGTCAGTGGTGGCCGTTACAGTCGCCGTATGAGCACTTCGCCCGCCGACCTCGTCCGTGAGTTCCACCTCGCCTTCGGCCTCGACGCCCGCAGCGCGCCGAGGGAGGTGTCCCCCGCACTCGCCGCCCACCGCGGGGAACTGCTCGCCGAGGAGGCCGCGGAGGTCGCCGAGGTCGCGGTCGAGGGCCCGCTGGACCGGCTGGCGCACGAGCTGGCGGACGTGGTCTACGTGGCGTACGGCACCGCTCTGGTCCACGGCATCGACCTCGACGAGGTGATCGCCGAGATCCACCGCGCCAACATGAGCAAGCTCGGCCCGGACGGGCAGGTCGCCCGCCGGGCCGACGGCAAGGTCCTCAAGGGAGAGCACTACCGGGCGCCGGACGTGTCGGCCGTGCTGCGCCGCCAGGGATGGATACCGGGCGGCGCGGCCTGACCCTGCGCCGGCGCCTGTCACGGTGGCGGGATCCGACGTCTGTCGCGGTGGCGAAGTCCGACGCCTGCGCCTGGCACCGTGGCGAGACCCGATTTCTGGCACCGTGGCGAGACCCCGACGTCTGTCACCGTGGCGAAGTCCGGCGTGTGAGCCTCTCACCGTGGCGAAGTCCGGCCACTACGCGGGCGCGTCCGTCGTGGCGGTGGGACCACGTCCGGCGTCTACGACGGCAGGGAACCGCCCGCCAGCTTCCACTCGCGGTGCAGGGCACCCAGCGGGACGCTCCGCTGGAAGACCGGCGTACCGAAGATGGACAGCTGGAGCCGCAGGGTCCCGGACAGGTCGACCCCGCCGTACACGCCCCAGGCGCCTTCCGCCTTCGGCTTGCTTCCGTCGGTGGATGCGGTCACCGTCCCGGAGGCCTCACCGCGCAGGTACGGGGCCAGGTCGGCACTGACGCCGACGGTGCCGTAGAGGCCGACCGTGGCCTCGGCGCCGAGTGCCGTCTTCAGGCTCCCCGCGGTGGTGACGGAGGCGCGTACCGGGGTGCTCGTCATGTTCGAGGAGCTGACCGGCGTCCATCCCTCGGCCGGGCCGAAGGTGCCGCCGGCCGTGAAGTCGCCCTTGAGGCTCTGCTCGACGTCGACGGTGACGTGCCCGTCGCCGCTGATCTGCACGTAGCAGGTCAGGTCCAGGTTGACGACGACGGGGACGGGGCCGACCTGCAGCACGGGGTCGGCGTGCAGCTTGGCGAAGGGGATGCGCAGCGGGGTGCCGGTGGCCGCGGCGGCGCGTCCCCTGACCGCCCACCCGGAGGTCCAGTCACCGGACACGCCGAGGTACGCCGAGCCGGGCGCCGCGTCGGTCCCGGTGCCGCCGTAGGCGAAGTCGACCTGCGGGGCGACCTGGACGAAGCCGTTCACGGAGGCGGTGGCGGAGGCCGGGGCGTCCTGGGCTGTCGGCACCGCGGCGCTCACGTCGAGCCGGAGGCTGCCGAGCGGCACCGTCGCGCCCTTGGGGCCGACGTGCCCGTCACCGGCCTTCGACCAGGACACCTTCACATCGGGCAGCAGCTTGTCGACGGTGAACGACGACGGGTCGACGGGCACGTCACCCTTCGCCGTGTCGTCGCCCAGTACCGCGTTGAGCGTGGCCGGTTCGGTCCGCACCTCGGTACCGCGCTCCGTCTCGCCGATCACCTTGGTGACCTTGGCGAGCAGCCCGTGCGGCGCCCCCGGCGCGGGCGCACTGGCGATCACGTCGCCCACGGCGGCTTTGGGCGGTGCGGCGGAGGCGCTGGCGGAGGGAGTGGGCGCGGCCGGTGAACTTCCGCTCCGCTTCGGCCCCTTGGAGATCACGGCCTGCCGCGTGCGGCTGTCGTACGAGCTGACGGTGAGCGTGGTCTTGTGCGCTCGCCTCGCGCCACCCGGGCTCGCCGTCGCGGTCGCGGTGGCGGCCGGAGCGGCGGTGACGGTGAGCGAGTGGTCCGTACCGTCGGCGGGACGGACGTCGGCCTTGATCTGCTGTCCGTGTCCGCGGGCCGTCGGCTGCTCGGGGTGCGGCGGCACCGAGGAGCAGGCAGCGGCGAGGAAGAGAGTGGTCACGGCGAGGGCGGGCAGCAGGGCACGCCTGTGCCTCATGCGTCTGCGCAAGGTCGGTCCTGAGTGAGGTGGGGGGTGGCAGGGAGGTACCGACGAGCGGATCTACTTACGGGTAGAACCGGCCGGTAACTCGGTAACGGGCCATGAGCATGCCATGGCCGCACTCACCGGCCCCTCACAAACCGGCCACAGCCCAGCGTGACCTGCGACACGGCGAGTTCGCGTCAGGGGCGGCCCAAATTCAGTGTCCACAGGGGAAGTTGAGACGCGGGCCGCCGTTACTGAGGAGCCGGCGACCCGCACGTGGCCGGCATCTCCCGCAACCGCTGCCGGCCCGTCCCGGTCAGCGAGGCGTACGCCACGCGCGCGTCCCGGGCGTCCGGCTCGCGGGTCACCAGCCCGATCCGCTCCAGCGGAGCCAGTCCCCGCGTGACCCCGGAGGCCGTCAGGCCCAGGGCTTCGGCGCGCTCCGGCATGCGACGCATGGCGCAGCGCATCGCGAGGGCCCAACCGGCGTGCACATGACGCGACTTGTAGGCATCCAAAATGTGCAAGGGTCGACGGAGAGTCTGTGCCGGGGCAAGGCCGCATCGGCAGAATGGGGGCAGGGCAGGGGTGAAGGGGGGAGGGGAGGATGCGGCCGGGCAAGGGATCACGGGGGGCGGGCAGCGGCGAGAGCCGGGTGAACGAGATCTCGGGCGGTTCGTTCCACGGCCCGGTCATCCAGGCCCAGCACGTGGACACCCTCAACATGCCCGCACGGCCCACCGGCTCGGAGTATCTGCTGGGGGCTCTCGCCGGTGCCCTCTTCGTCGCGCTCGGCGTGTTCCTGGGGGCCCGGGGCGGCGACGTCCGGATGGGGGCGGCCACGCGGTGGACGGCGGTGTCCGGTTGCGCCGCCCTGGCCGTGCTGCTGGTCGTGCTGCCGATGCTGCGCCACCGCCGGGAACTGCGGCGCGCCACCGCCCTCGTGCCGGCCGACCGCCTGAACACCGCCGCCGACACGCTCGCCGTCATGCTCGAGGCCCAGTACGCGCGCGAGGAGGAGCACGGCAGGATCGGCGACCCGATGCCGCTTCCGGTGCGCTGGCGGCCCGCGGCGCCCGACCTCGCGGACCACCCGGCGACCCTGTTCGCCACACCCGCCCCGTCCGCTCAAGGGCTGGACATGGCCGGCGAGTTCGGGCAGGTGGCCGACCGGTTCGCCCTCCTGCCGCGTGGACGCCTCGCCGTGCTCGGGGGGCCGGGCGCCGGGAAGTCGGTCCTCGTCGTGCGCCTCGCCCGGGAGCTGTTGCGCGCTCGTGGCGGGCGGGAGCCGGTTCCGGTGGTGCTGCCTCTCGCTTCCTGGAGCCCCCGCGAGCAGCCGTCCGTGTGGTGGTGGGCGGCCGGTGAACTCGCCGAGACCCACCCGTCCGCGATCGCGGCACCCGGCGCGGCCCGGAGCACCGTGGCCCACCGGCTCATCACCTCCGGCCGGGTCCTGCTCATCCTGGACGGCTTCGACGAACTGCCGCCGGCCGCCAGGGTGAAGGCGCTCGCCCAACTGCGCGGTGGCCTGCGCAGTGACGTTCCGCTGGTCCTCACCAGCTGCACCGCCGCATACCGCAAGGCCATGACGGACGGAGACGTACGACTGCCCGGTATGGCGGCCATCGAACTGCGCCCGCTCGACGCCGCGGACGTCTGCGGCTACCTTCCGCTGTCCGCCCGGCCCCGGCCGGGCGCCGCGGCGCCGGACGGCAGCGCGCCCACGAAGTGGGACCCGGTTCTGGCAGTTCTGCGCGGCACGGAGGAGCCCGAGGAGAGCCGGGCCCGGCAAGCGGCGCGCGTCCTGCGCGCCGTCCTGCGGACCCCACTGATGGTGACGCTGGCCCGCGCCGTGTACAGCGACACCCCCGCCGAGCCGGAGGAACTGCTCACCCCCGGGCGGTTCCCCACGGAGCGCGCGCTGCAGCGGCATCTGCTGAGCGCCTTCGTCGATGCCGCCTATGCGGCGGACAGCGCCGCCGCTCCCGGCGGCCCACCCCGATGGACCGCGGCGCGCGCCCGTCGCTGGCTGGGTGAGCTGGCCCTGAGCCGCAGCGAGTCCGGTCAGCAGACCATCGCATGGTGGCGGCTCGACCGTATGCTCCCGCGCCGGGCCATGCTCGTGCTCAGTCTGCCCGTGGCGGTGCTGCTCGCGGTGGCCGTCGGCGTGGCCGGGGTGCCGTGGACGGACGGCGACCGGGTGGCGCACCTGCCGATGTGGCTCGTGGCCCTGGTGGGCACGCTCGCGCTCGCGGTCGCCGAGTGGCGCGGGGCCGTCGTGGAGCCGGTGCCGCCGAGACGGCTCGCCCGCCCCGCGGCCGGGAGCGTCCTGTCGTCGCTGCGGGAGCGCAGGCTCTCGCTGCTGGTCGCGGCCGGTGTGCTGTGGTGCCTGACGCTGTGGTTCCTGACGGTGGCGCCGGCGGAGGGGGGCGGCGAGTGGTCAGCCGCGGCCGCCGTCGCCGGAAGCGTGGCGTTCCTGGGGCTGCAGGAACTGCGCACGGTCGTACGGCCCCCCGCCGATCCCGAGTCCCGTGGCCCGGCGGCTCTGCTGCGGGCCGACCGGCGGTCGGTGCTGGCGGTCGGCTTCGTCTCCCCGCCCGACCGCACCGTCGTGCTGCCGCTGCACAAGGCAGCGCTGGCAGCCGTGACCTTCGCCGTGCTGGCCTGGGGTATCGGCCGCGGCGGGGACCAGATGCAGGCATCGCGGTGGGGTGCTGTCTGCGCCGCGGTCGTCCTCGGCTCGGGCGCCCTGAGTTTCGCCTCCTCCGCCTGGGGGCGGTACTGCGCGGCCCGGCTGTGGCTGGCCCTCACCGGGCGCCTGCCGTGGCAGCCGATGCACTTCCTGCAGGACGCGCACCGGCGCGGAGTGCTGAGGCAGATCGGCGGCTACTACTCCTTCCGGCACCTGGAACTGCAGAACGAACTCGCCAAGGAGGCGTCCGCCCGCCGGGTTGAGCAACCACAGGCCCCAGCGGCCGTACGGAGCCTGACCCTCCGCCTCCTGCACCAGGACCCGACGGTCACGGCACTGGGCGTGCTGATCGCGCTGCCCGCCGCGTTCGCCCTGGTCGGCGGAGCGTTGGGCGGGCCACCCGCGGCGGGCCCGGTCCGCTCCCTGAAGCCGGCCTGCGACCTGCTCACCCCGCAGGACCTGCGGCCCGCGCTGGAGGATCCCGCTCGGGTTGCGCTCGACACCGACCGCGTGGCGATACTCAACGCGGCGCGGGCCGTGGCGTTCGAGTACCCGCCGCTGGGCGGCCACAGCAGCTGTTCCTACGCCGAGCAGGCCCCGCTGCGCCCGGACACCGTGATCACCGTCGGGGTCGGCTACGCCGTCGCCACACCGAACGGCAGCAGCCGCGACTCGGCCGAGCAGTGGGTCGGGACCACCGCCCTGTCGGCGAGCGGACGGGGGACCGGGGTCGGTGACGCGGCGCGGTGGGGCATCACCACGGTCTACGGAGACGACCCGGCCGCACGGCAGTCGCTCGGTGGCGGGATGGTGGAGATCCCGGTCGGCCAGGTGCGGGCACGGGCGGACAACATGGTGGTCGCCGTCGACGTCAGCATGGAGTTCGCCACCCGGACCCAGGTGCAGGAGATGGCAGGGCTCGTCGCGCGGACGGTGCTGCGCCACGCGGGAAGGACCGGGCCACCGGAGCCGGCGGAGCGCACCCTGCGGGACCTGCGTCCGGCACGGCCGGTCCGGTACTCGCGGTTCGGGCTGTACGACACCACGGCGTCGGCGCGGTTGGAGGGAGCGGTGTGGGGGGCCGGTGACCGGTCCTTCATCAGGGCTTTCCACCCGCGTCCGTACTTCTGGATGGCGCTACGGCTGCCGCGCGGAATGAAGTGCCAGGACGCCTCGCCCCACCTGGTGTCCAGCGCAGACGATGACGACGGCGTCACGTGCTCCGCCGGCACCGGGCACGGGCGCGTGCGCATGGACCTGGTGATCCACGACTGCCTGGGCGGTTGTTCGGGTGCGGAGCGCGACAGGTTCTACGCGACCCGCCCCGACCCCCGGCCCGGCACCTTGCCGCGGCATGACCGTGCGACCCGGTACCGCGTCGACGACGACTCCGGCGACGGCCGCACCGCGTACCTGGTGCGTCAGCTGCGCACCTGGTGGGCACCGCCCTCCTGGAACGGCGAGAAGAACACCGCCAAGCGGCCGCTCGGCTACTTCCTCTGGCTCCGGGTCACGGCTCCGCCGGGCCAGGGCGACATGGCCGAGAAGATCATGAACGACGCCTTCCGCCAGCGTGCCGCCGACGGCCGCTGAACGCGCCCGCCATGAGGACCGAGTGGGTCGGCGCGCTCGCCGCCTACGCGGTAGCCGGGACGGCTCACGCGGTCCCCTCGTCCCGGTCGAAGCGAGAACGGAGGGAACGGGTGTGCGGACCGCGCTCTCGGAGGGGTCTCCGCAAGCGCCTACCCTTGAGGGCATGACCAGCAGCAGCGACCGGAGCCTCGCAGTGGACGTTCAAGCACCCAAGAGCTACGAGATCCGCACCTACGGGTGCCAGATGAACGTCCACGATTCCGAGCGATTGTCCGGGCTGCTCGAAGAGGCCGGGTACGTGCGGGCGCCCGAGGGGTCGGACGGGGACGCCGATGTCGTCGTCTTCAACACGTGCGCCGTGCGGGAGAACGCCGACAACCGGCTGTACGGCAACCTCGGCCGGCTCGCGCCGAGGAAGGCCTCGCGGCCCGGGATGCAGATCGCGGTCGGCGGCTGCCTCGCGCAGAAGGACCGCGACACCATCGTGAAGAAGGCGCCCTGGGTGGACGTCGTCTTCGGTACGCACAACATCGGCAAACTGCCCGTCCTCCTGGAGCGCGCCCGCGTCCAGGAGGAGGCGCAGGTCGAGATCGCCGAGTCGCTGGAGGCCTTCCCGTCCACCCTGCCGACCCGGCGCGAGAGCGCCTACGCGGCCTGGGTGTCGATCTCGGTCGGCTGCAACAACACCTGCACCTTCTGTATCGTCCCGGCCCTGCGCGGCAAGGAGAAGGACCGCCGTCCCGGCGACATCCTCGCCGAGGTCGAGGCGCTGGTCGCGGAAGGTGTCTCGGAGATCACGCTGCTCGGCCAGAACGTCAACGCCTACGGCTCCGACATCGGCGACCGCGAGGCCTTCAGCAAGCTGCTGCGCGCCTGCGGAAAGATCGAGGGTCTGGAGCGCGTCCGCTTCACCTCGCCGCATCCCCGAGACTTCACCGACGACGTCATCGCGGCCATGGCCGAGACGCCGAACGTGATGCCGCAGCTGCACATGCCGCTCCAGTCCGGCTCGGACACCGTCCTGAAGGCGATGCGCCGTTCCTACCGGCAGGACCGTTACCTGGGGATCATCGAGAAGGTGCGGGCCGCCATCCCGCACGCCGCGATCACCACCGACATCATCGTGGGCTTCCCCGGCGAGACCGAGGAGGACTTCGACCAGACGCTGCACGTGGTGCGCGAGGCGCGGTTCGCGCAGGCCTTCACCTTCCAGTACTCCAAGCGCCCCGGCACCCCGGCCGCGACCATGGAGAACCAGATCCCCAAGGAGGTCGTCCAGGCGCGCTACGAGCGTCTCGTCGCCCTCCAGGAGGAGATCTCCTGGGAGGAGAACAAGAAGCAGGTCGGCCGCACCCTGGAACTGATGGTCGCCGAGGGCGAGGGACGCAAGGACGGCGCCACCCACCGCCTCTCCGGCCGCGCCGCCGACAACCGGCTGGTCCACTTCACCAAGCCGGAGCAGGAGGTGCGCCCCGGCGACGTGGTCACCGTCGAGGTGACCTACGCCGCCCCGCACCACCTCCTCGCCGAGGGCTCCGTCCTCGACGTGCGCCGCACGCGCGCGGGGGACGCCTGGGAGAAGCGCAACGCCGCGGAGGCCGCCAAGCCGGCGGGCGTCATGCTCGGACTGCCGAAAATCGGCGTACCGGCGCCACTGCCGGTCGCCACGGGCAGCGGCTGCGGCTGCGACTGACCGGTCACGAGCGGACTACTTGTCGACAAGTGGAACACGGGGGAGGACGAGCCGATGGCTCGATGGGCGCTGCTGCTCGACAAGCCGCCTGGCGAGGGGCCGTACCGCAAGCAGTACGAGCTGATGGCCACGGTCGACGGGGCGCGCGAGGAGGCCGAGGCGCGGTTCTCGGAACTCGTGCGGCTGTACCAGCCCCGTCATCCCATGTATCCGTTGCGGATGCGCCGGTACCGCACGGGTGACGGGTGGATGCTGGTCGGGGACGGCTCCTCCGGCGGGGTGTTCACGTACCACTTCCTGTTCACCGAGCTGGAGTGGGACTCGGGACCGATCACCTACTGACCGCGTACCCTGCCGATCATGCTTGTCGCCGCCGCAGTATGCCCCTGCCCTCCCCTGCTCGTCCCCGAGGTCGCCGCGGGTGCCGCTCCCGAACTGGACGCCGCGCGCACGGCGTGCGCGGATGCTCTCGGCGTGCTCGCCGCGGCCCGTCCTGACCTGCTGGTGGTCCTCGGGCCTGCCGAACAGAGCGGACGCGGACCGTTTCCGCAGGGCACCCCGGGCTCCTTCCGCGGGTTCGGGGTCGATGTGGACGTACGCCTGGGCGGCGCCACGGATGCAGCTCCCGGGCGGGAGCTGCCCCCCTCGCTGGCCGTCGGTGCCTGGCTGCTCGAGCGGACCGGCTGGGCGGACGCCCCCATCGAGGGGCTCGGCATCGGGGAACCGCTCGCGCCCGAGCGGTGTATCGAAGCCGGAAGGGAGATCGGCGCCCGGGCCGCGCGAGTGGCGCTGCTGGTGATGGGAGACGCCAGCGCGTGCCGCACGGTCAAGGCGCCGGGTTACCTGGACGAGCGGGCGGCACCCTTCGACGCGGAGGTCGCGCGGGCGCTGGGCGCGGCTGACCTGGCGGCCGTCCAAGCGCTGGACGCCGAGCTGGCGTACGAGCTGAAGGCCTCGGGCCGCGCCCCCTGGCAGGTCCTGGCCGGTGCCGCAGAAGGCGCGGGCCTCAGCGGCGCCCTGCTCTACGAGGACGCGCCGTACGGCGTGGGGTACCTGGTCGCCACCTGGTCCTAGCGGCGGGACACCTGGCCGCGGGCGGAACGGGGGCGCGGGGGCGCCTTGCCATGGACGCAGGGCACGCGCCGCCGTCGGTGGGCAAGCTCGGCGACGGGTGTGGGCCCGCGCTCTGCCATCGACGCACGCTCAGGGTGGCTGCGGGCGCGCTCGGCGTGGGTGTGCGCCGGCCATCCGGTGTGGCCGCCGACGCTCTCCCGCGCGCGCGAACGGCGGACGGCCGGGAGCCGTTCCGCTCCGCGGCCGTCCGCCGATCACCCTCCGCCGCTCACCGTCCGCCGATCATCGTGGCCATGAGGCGATCGCCGTGCCGTCGGGGTGATCACCCTGCCGGTGAGGCGATACTGCCGTTACGAGGAACCGAAGAACCTCAGGATGCCGCCCTCAGGAAGTCGGCGGCGGACCCTCCGGCCGAGTCGGCCGGTTCGGCCGGAGCGGGGTCGTCGGGTCGCCGGCAGTCGCTTCCGGGCCCTCCTTGTGCGCGAGGCGGTCCATCGCTCCCTTGGCCTTGCCCGTACCCGCGTGGATCTTGTCGCTGTACTTGCCCTTGGTCCGCTCGTCGACGACCTTCGCGGCCTTGTCGATGCCGTGCTGGACCTTGTCCCCGTGCTGCCGCGCGAGATCCGACACCTTGTCCTTGGCCGGGGCGAGCTTGCTCTTCATGTTGTCCAACAGACCCATGGTTCACCTTCCCTCGCGGGACAGTCACCTGCGGGCGCCGTCGCCGGCCTCGTTGTCGGCGGCCTCCTCGGCGGACTGCTGCTTGGGGATGTCGGCGCCCCCGGACGCATCGTCCGTGCCGGCCTCTGTCCGGGCCGTCACGTCCTCGCGCCCCTCCTCGGCCGGACCCTCCGCCTTCGCCGACTCGGCTTCCTCCGCCTCCGCCGACTCCACCTCCACCGACTCCACCACGGCCGGCTCCGCTGCAGTCGCCTCGGCCGTCTCCGGCTCCGAGCCGGCCTGCGCCGGGGCGGCCGACGCCCCCTGAGTCGCCTTCGACCTGCCGAGGAGTCGTGCAAAAACGCCCATATCCACTCCATACGGTACTCGTGCGGGCGAATTCCCGCGTCGCCCCGTGCGTCATGTTGCGCCGCCCGGGTCACCGCCTCCGGCACTCCGGCGGGCGGCGCTTCGCTTCGGCCAACGACCCGGATCCCGCACCGTCACGTAACTCGTTCGAGACCGCCTCCACAGGTTTGCGAGACTGGTGCGGTGAGCAGCGCACCCCTCGCCCCCCGCGTCATCGCCGTAGTCGGTCCGACCGCGGCCGGAAAGTCCGATCTCGGAGTCTTCCTGGCCCAGCAGCTCGGCGGTGAGGTCGTCAACGCCGACTCCATGCAGCTGTACCGGGGGATGGACATCGGTACCGCCAAGCTGACGCCCGAGGAACGCGGCGGCATTCCACATCACCTGCTGGACATATGGGACGTGACGGTCACCGCCTCGGTCGCCGAGTACCAGAAACTGGCCCGCGCGCGGATCGACGCGCTGCTCGCCGAGGGCCGCTGGCCGGTCCTGGTCGGCGGCTCCGGCCTGTACGTCCGCGGTGCCGTCGACAATCTGGAGTTCCCCGGCACCGACCCCGAGGTCAGGGCCCGCCTGGAGGAGGAGCTGGCGCTGCGCGGCTCCGGCGCGCTGCACGCCCGCCTGGCCGCCGCCGACCCGGAGGCCGCCCGCGCGATCCTGCCCGGCAACGGCCGCCGTATCGTGCGGGCACTGGAAGTGATCGAGATCACCGGCCAGCCTTTCACCGCGAACCTGCCCGGCCACGACTCCGTCTACGACACCGTCCAGATCGGGGTCGACGTGGCTCGCCCGGAACTGGACGACCGCATCGCGCGCCGGGTCGACCGGATGTGGGACGCGGGCCTTGTGGACGAGGTGCGCGCCCTGGAGGCGCGGGGGCTGCGCGAGGGGCGTACGGCGGCGCGCGCGCTGGGCTACCAGCAGGTGCTCGCGGCGCTCGCCGGGGAGTGCACCGAAGCGGAAGCGCGGGCCGAGACCGTACGTGCCACCAAGCGCTTCGCGCGCCGCCAGGATTCGTGGTTCAGGCGCGATCCGCGGGTGCACTGGTTGAGTGGGGCCGCGGCGGACCGCGTGGAACTTCCACACCAGGCCCTGGCATTGGTCCATCGACCGGTCACAGCCTGATCACGTGATGGCATCGGGATGCGTCGCCGGTCATCGCGGCCTTCGGTGGCGTGCCATCATCGAGCTTCGATCGACCAAGTGGAGCCTAGTTGGGAGGGCGCGTGGCGATGGAGGCCGGCCCTCGCGACACCGCACAAAGTGCCGAGCACGTCACCACCGACGGTGACGAACCGGACCAGGCCGAGAACCGTCTGGCCGACGACGGACCCGACGAGACACCGGTCGAGGTGACCGCCGACGGGCCGGCGCCGGAGGAGATGTACCCGGGCGGGCCGGAGGTCGAGGTCGAGCTGCGCCCGCAGCGCCGACTGCGCATCTGGCAGCTCGCGCCCATCGTGGGACTCTCCGCCGTCGGCTCCCTGATGTTCGCCTTCCCGCTCGCCTTCGACTTCGGTGACAGCGGCGCCGTCATCGCCATGCTCGGCCTGCTGATCTGCTCCTGCGCCGCCGGCTGGGGCATGATGGCCGCCCGCCGGGTGGGCTACACCTGGCCGGGGCTGCCCGCCCGCGGCTCCGGCCGCCGCTCCGACTGGCGGGTCGTGCTCGCCTACGTGCTCCTGGTGGCCGTGGT
Source organism: Streptomyces sp. NPDC045022 (assembly GCF_056432605.1). Classification (NCBI taxonomy): domain Bacteria; kingdom Bacillati; phylum Actinomycetota; class Actinomycetes; order Kitasatosporales; family Streptomycetaceae; genus Streptomyces; species Streptomyces sp. NPDC045022. Next base: position 619,293 of record NZ_JBWKIR010000002.1, on the reverse strand, counting down.
GGTCGTCCTGGCGGTGTGGCGCGTGGCAAGGCTGCGCTGAAGCGCTCCGAGAGGCGTGCGGCACTGCGTTCGACGTGCGGCGACCGCCGCCACGGGCAACCTCCCCGCTCGAGCGGAGTCGGCGGCTTGGGGAGCGGCCGGCCCGCACCGTCCCCTCGGCACCACCGGCGGGGCCCTCCCGTACGATCGAGGAATGAGCACGCGGATCGTCTTCCTCAAGGGTCACGGCACCGAGAACGACTTCGTGATCCTTCCGGACCCGGAGAACGCCCTCGACCTGTCCCCGGCCGCCGTCGCCGCCCTGTGCGACCGCCGGGCCGGGATCGGCGGCGATGGCGTGCTGCACGTCGTGCGGTCCGCCGCGCACCCGGAGGCCGCGGAGATGGCCGCCGAGGCGGAGTGGTTCATGGACTACCGCAATGGCGACGGCTCGGTCGCCGAGATGTGCGGTAACGGCGTCCGTGTGTTCGCGCGCTACCTCCAGCACGCCGGGCATGTGGCCGAAGGGGACCTCGCGATCGCCACGCGCGCGGGCGTGCGGACCGTCCACATCGCGAAGGACGGTGACGTCACCGTCGGCATGGGCAGCGCCCGCCTGCCCGAAGGCGACGTCACGGTGAGTGTCGGCGGCCACAGCTGGCCCGCGCGCAACGTGAACATGGGCAACCCGCACGCGGTCGCCTTCGTGGCCGACCTCGCACAGGCGGGCCGCCTGCTCGATCCGCCGCCGGTCAGCCCGTCGGGTGCCTACCCCGACGGCGTGAACGTCGAGTTCGTCGTCGACCGCGGCCCCCGCCACGTCGCCATGCGGGTGCACGAGCGCGGCTCCGGCGAGACCCGCTCCTGCGGTACGGGCGCGTGCGCCGTCGCCGTGGCCGCGGCCCGGCGCGACGGCGCCGACCCGGCCGTCACCGGCACCCCGGCGACGTACACCGTCGACGTGCCCGGCGGCCGCCTCGTCATCACCGAGCGGCCCGACGGCGAGATCGAGATGACCGGACCCGCCGTGATCGTCGCCGAAGGCCAGATCGACGCCGAATGGCTGGAAAACACGCTCCGTTGACCTGGCGGAACGACGACGGTGACGGTCCCCTGGGCCCGGACCAGCGGTTCTTCGCAGCCGGGGCGGTTCGAAACCGCGGCCGAGTCCAGGGCATGTGGCGCAAATCCTAAACCTCCTTTTCGTCGCTCGAATGGGTGATCCGTTTCACGCTCGGCGAGAGGCGGTCGGTCGGGCGTGGTGGGCTCGATAGCATCAAGCACCGGCACGGACGGGGGAACGTCGCCAAACCCTGAGCCGCGTACGCCCTGGGGCCCCCGTCCGCCGGTCCACGAGCCGGAGGTGCCCATGAGTGCGGAGGCCACGAACCCTGCGACCCCTGGTCCGGTAGCGCCCGCAGCGCCACAGGCGCTCACAGCGCCCGTGGCGGCCCGCAGAAAGTCCCGGCCCCGGATCGACCTGCGTCGGCTCGGCCGGGCCGCGCTGCTCGGCTCCGCCGTCCGGGGCAGGCTGCCCGACGCCATCGGCCACGTCGTGGAGGCGCACCGCGCCCACCACCCCGATGCCGACCTCGAACCCCTGCGCCGCGCCTACGTCCTGGCGGAGTCCTCACACCGCGGCCAGATGCGCAAGAGCGGCGAGCCGTACATCACCCACCCCCTCGCCGTGACACTGATCCTCGCCGAACTCGGCGCGGAAACGACGACATTGACCGCGTCACTCCTCCACGACACCGTCGAGGACACCGATGTGACGCTGGAACAGGTGCGGGAACAGTTCGGCGAGGAGGTTCGTTATCTCGTCGACGGTGTCACGAAACTGGAGAAGGTCGACTACGGAGCCGCGGCCGAGCCCGAGACCTTCCGCAAGATGCTCGTCGCCACCGGCAACGACGTGCGCGTGATGTCGATCAAACTCGCCGACCGCCTCCACAACATGCGCACCCTCGGCGTGATGCGCCCCGAGAAACAGGCGCGGATCGCCAAGGTCACCCGGGACGTCCTCATCCCGCTCGCCGAACGCCTCGGCGTGCAGGCCCTGAAGACCGAACTGGAGGACCTGGTCTTCGCCATCCTCCACCCCGAGGAGTACGAGCACACCAGGGAACTCATCGCCAGGAACACCTCCCGGCAGGGCGATCCCCTCGCCGAGGTCGCCGACGAGATGCGCGGCGTGCTGCGCGAGGCCGGCATCCAGGCAGAAGTGCTCATCCGCCCCCGGCACTTCGTCTCCGTCCACCGTGTGGCCCGCAAACGCGGACGGCTGCGCGGCGCCGACTTCGGCCGCCTCCTGGTGCTGGTGAACGAGGACGCCGACTGTTACGGCGTCCTCGGCGAACTGCACACCTGTATGACGCCGGTCGTCTCGGAGTTCAAGGACTTCATCGCCGTACCGAAGTTCAACCTGTACCAGTCGCTGCACACGGCTGTGGCCCGGCCGGAGGGCCAGGTCGTCGAAGTCCTCATCCGCACCCACCAGATGCACAAGGTCGCCGAGGCCGGTGTCGTCGCTCTCGGCAATCCGTACGCCCCCGGGGCCGACGATCCCGTCGACGGCGAGCGCGCCGACCCCACCCGCCCCGGCTGGCTCTCCCGGCTCCTCGACTGGCAGCAGGGCGCCCCCGACCCCGACACCTTCTGGTCCACACTGCGTGAGGACCTCGCCCAGGACCGCGAGATCACCGTCTTCCGCCCCGACGGCGGCACCCTCGGCCTGCCCGAGGGCGCCACCTGCGTCGACGCCGCCTACGCCCAGTACGGCGAGGACGCGCACGCCTGCATCGGCGCCCGCGTCAACGGCCGCCTCGCCACGCTCAGCACCGTCCTCAAGGACGGTGACACCGTCCAGCTCCTGATGGGCCAGGACCCCGCCTCCGAGCCCTCGCGCGAGTGGCTGGACCACGCCCACACCCCGGCCGCCCGCATCGCCATCCAGCGCTGGCTGGCCACACATCCCGGCGGCGGGTCCGGAACCGACGAGGCGAGCGGCACCCGTCCCGAACCCGCCGAGGACAGCACCCCCGCGCGCCCCGCGGACAGCGCCGCCGAGAGCGCCCGGGCCGAGCGTCCCCACGGCGCCGACGTCCTCGTGGACCGGCCCGGGGCTCCCGTGCGGCTCGCCGGGTGCTGCACGCCCGTACCGCCGGACGAGATCACCGGGTTCACGGTGCGCGGGGGAGTGGTGACCGTGCACCGTGCGGAGTGCGCCGCGGTAGGCCACATGAAGAGCCGGGGGCGCGCGGAGATCGGCGCGAGCTGGGGAGACACCGCCGCGTGCCGCGTCACGCTGGTCGCTGAATCGTTCGGCCGCCCCCATCTCCTGGCCGACCTCACCGAGGCGATCGCCCTGGAGGGCGCCGAGATCGTCTCCGCCACCGTCGAGCCGCCCAGCCAGCAGCGGGTGCGCCACACCTACACTCTCCAGCTCCCCGACGCGGCTCACCTCCCGGCCCTGATGCGCGCCATGCGGGACGTGCCCGGGGTGTACGACGTGTGCCGGTCCCGGCACCAGGCGCCGGCCCCCTGAAGACCGCTGCCGTGAGCGGGGCGAGGGCCAGGCACCGGACCGCTGTCGTGAGCCGGGCGCCGGGCACGCACCGGCCTCTTGAGGACCGCTGCCGAACCCGCTCCCGCACCAGGCACCGGCCCCCTGAAGACCGCTGCCGTGAGCCGGGCGAGAACCAGGCACCGGACCGCTGTCGTGAGCCGGGCGCCGCGCACGCACCGGCCTCTTGAGGACCGCTGCCGAACCCGCTCCCGGCACCAGGCACCGGCCCCCTGGTGGCCCCTGGACCGGGAAGCCGCGGGGCGGCCAGGCGGCCCGGGGGTGTGAGCCGAAGGCCCCGGGCACCCAACCCGTTCGGGTGGGCCGGGCGCGCGTCGCCGCCGTAGCGCGGGCCCGCCCTGGTAGCGGTGGTCCATGCTGCTCACCCCACGCCCCCGTGCCCTCCCCCGGATCTCCCGGCACCGGAAGGCGGCCCTGCTCGCCTCCGCCGTCTCCATCTGTCTCCTCGCCGCCGCGGCCCCGGCCGAGCCCCTGGGCGTCGGCGACCGGCTCTACCCGTACCTGGGCAACCCCGGGTACGACGTGGCCTCGTACGACCTGTCCCTCACCTACCCGGGCAGCAACGACAAGCCGCTGCAGGCCGTCACCACCATCGACGCCTGGACGACCGCCGATCTGGACCGGGTGAACCTCGACTTCGCGCACGGCACCGTCCAGTCCGTCGACGTCGACGGACACCCCGCGGACTTCACCAGCACCGGCGAGGACCTGGTCATCACCCCGGACCACCCCCTGGAGGAGGGCACCTGGACCCGGATCAGCGTGCGGCACAGCAGCGACCCCGTCCCCGGCAAGGACCAGGAGGGCGGCTGGGTGCGCACCTCCGACGGCCTCGCCATGGCGAACCAGGCCGACGCCGCCCACCTGGTCTTCCCCTGCAACGACCACCCGTCCGACAAGGCGCTGTTCACCTTCCGGATCACCGCGCCGAACGGCTACACCGCCGTCGCCAACGGCCTGCCCGCCGGAGCGGAGCGGGTCGGGCGCACCACCACCTGGACCTACCGCACCCAGCACCCCATGGCCACCGAACTGGCCCAGGTGTCCATCGGCCGCTCCAGCGTGGTGCACCGCGAGGGACCGCACCGTCTGCCGGTCCGCGACGTCGTGCCCAGCGCCGACCGCAAGGCGCTCGAACCGTGGCTCGCCAAGACGCCCGACCAGATCGCCTGGCTGGAGAGCAAGGTCGGCCGGTACCCGTTCGAGACCTACGGCGTGCTCATGGCACAGGCCTCCACCGGCTTCGCACTGGAGACGCAGACCCTCTCACTCTTCGAGAAGGACCTGTTCACCGAGCCCGCCTATCCCAAGTGGTACGTCGAGTCGGTCATGGTGCACGAGCTGTCCCACCAGTGGTTCGGCGACAGCGTCAGCCCCCGCACCTGGTCCGACGTCTGGCTGAACGAGGGGCACGCCACCTGGTACGAGGAGCTGTACGCCGAGGAGACGGCGCACCGGCCCATGGAGGACCGTATGAAGGCCGCCTACGCCGCCTCCGACCGCTGGCGGGAGGCCGGCGGTCCGCCCGCCCGGCCCAAGCCGCCCGCTCCCGGCCAGAAGATCGGCATCTTCCGGCCGAACATCTACGACGGCGCCGCGCTCGTGCTCTACGCCCTGCGGCAGGAGATCGGCCGGCCGGCCTTCGAGCGGCTGGAACGGCTCTGGGTCCATGAACACCGTGACTCCACCGCCACCACCGCCGACTTCGTCCAGCTGGCCTCGTCGGTCGCCGCCCGCGACCTGAGCGGCTTCTTCCAGGCCTGGCTGTACGGCGAGAAGACCCCGCCGATGCCCGGACACCCGGACTGGAAGCCCCAGGCGCCGAGCCGGCCCACCAAGGCGCACACCCGCCGATAACCCCGTGACGAGACGGGCCGTCCCGTGCGACCATCTTCAGGTCGGCGCGACACGGGACACGGGACACGGGAATCTCCCGGGGTACCCGTGCGTTGCACAGGATGAGCGGTCCGCCGACCGCGCACCGAAGCCGTAACGGCATTCCCATCGACGTAAGGATCCAATGACCTCCTCTTCTTCCCCTTCCCAGGACACCAAGCGCCTCGCGCACGCCTATCCCGAGGGTCTTCGGGCCGATGCCCTGATGGAAGAGGACGTCGCCTGGAGCCACGAGATCGACGGCGAGCGGGACGGCGAGCAGTTCGACCGCTCCGAGCGCGCGGCCCTGCGCCGCGTCGTGGGCCTCTCCACCGAGCTGGAGGACGTCACCGAGGTCGAGTACCGCCAGCTCCGCCTGGAGCGGGTCGTGCTCGTCGGCGTCTGGACCACGGGAACCGCGCAGGACGCGGACAACTCCCTCGCGGAGCTGGCCGCCCTGGCCGAGACCGCGGGCGCGCTCGTGCTCGACGGCGTCATCCAGCGCCGCGACAAGCCCGACGCGGCCACCTACATCGGCTCCGGCAAGGCCGAGGAACTGCGCGGCATCGTGCTCGAAACGGGCGCGGACACCGTCATCTGCGACGGTGAGCTGAGCCCCGGGCAGCTGATCCACCTCGAGGACGTCGTCAAGGTCAAGGTCATCGACCGTACGGCCCTGATCCTGGACATCTTCGCCCAGCATGCCAAGTCCCGAGAGGGCAAGGCGCAGGTCGCGCTCGCGCAGATGCAGTACATGCTGCCGCGGCTGCGGGGCTGGGGTCAGTCGCTGTCCCGTCAGATGGGCGGCGGCAAGGGCGGCGGGCTCGCCACCCGTGGTCCCGGTGAGACCAAGATCGAGACGGACCGGCGGCGGATCCGCGAGAAGATGGCGAAGATGCGCCGGGAGATCGCGGAGATGAAGACCGGCCGCGAGATCAAGCGCCAGGAGCGCAAGCGCCACAAGGTGCCTTCCGTCGCCATCGCGGGCTACACCAACGCCGGCAAGTCGTCCCTGCTCAACCGCCTCACGGGCGCCGGCGTCCTGGTCGAGAACGCCCTGTTCGCGACCCTGGACCCGACCGTCCGCCGTGCGGAGACCCCGAGCGGCCGCCTGTACACGCTGGCGGACACCGTCGGCTTCGTCCGGCACCTGCCGCACCACCTGGTCGAGGCATTCCGCTCCACCATGGAGGAGGTCGGCGAGTCCGACCTGATCCTGCACGTGGTGGACGGCTCGCACCCGAACCCGGAGGAGCAGCTGGCCGCCGTGCGCGAGGTGATCCGGGACGTCGGCGCCACCGACGTACCCGAGATCGTCGTGATCAACAAGGCGGACGCGGCCGACCCGCTGGTCCTCCAGCGGCTGCTCAGGGTCGAGAAGCGCTCCCTCGCCGTCTCGGCCCGCACCGGCCGGGGCATGGAGGAGCTGCTCGGCCTGATCGACAACGAGCTGCCCCGCCCCTCGGTCGAGATCGAGGCGCTCGTGCCGTACACCCACGGCAAGCTCGTCGCCCGCGCCCACACCGAGGGCGAGGTGCTCTCCGAGGAGCACACCGCGGAGGGCACCCTGCTCAAGGTCCGGGTGCACGAGGAGCTGGCGGCGGACCTGGCGCCCTACGCACCGGTCTCCGCGGCCTGACCCACGGCACCACGAAGGCCCGCCACCCCTCGGGGCGGCGGGCCTTCGCCATGCCTGTGCGAGCGGTGTTACCGCCCGGCGAACTTCTTGCTGACCGACTCGTAGACGCCCTTGGCCACGTCACCCAGCCGGGGACCGGCCAGCCAGCCCGAACTCACCGGGCCGATGGACGTGTTGGACACCAGCGCCGGCTTGCCGTCCGCGCCCGTCTCCACCCAGCCGCCGCCGGAGGAGCCACCGGTCATCGTGCAGCCGATCCGGTACATCGTCGGGTCCGGCTTGTTGATGGACAGCCGGCCCGGCTTGTCCTGGCACTGGTACAGCAGCTGACCGTCGTACGGAGCCGCCGCCGGATACCCGGACGCCGTGATGCTCTTCACCTTCGGCACGGCCGGGGCGTCGAAGTTCACCGGGAGCGCCCCGCCGACCGTCTCCTCCAGCGACTTGCCGCCGCTACCCTGCTCCGGCGTCACATGGATGACCGCGAAGTCGTACGAGGCGCCGTTGCCGCCGGTCTCGCCGCCCTGGTCGATCCACTGCTGGGAGGTCTGCGCCGCATCGGCCCACCAGACGCCGTACGGGGCGACTTCGGACCTGCTGGCGCCCTGCAGCTGCGCGGCCGACTTGCCGGCGTTGTTGTACGACGGTACGAAGGCGATGTTGCGGTACCAGCCGCCGCTCTTGCCGGCGTGCACACAGTGACCCGCCGTCCAGATCATGTTGGACTTGCCCGGGTGCGCCGGGTCCTCCACGACCGTCGCCGAGCAGACCATGGTGCCCTCGGGCGAGTCGAAGAACACCTTGCCCGAAGTGGCCGCGTTCGTGTGGTACGGCGGGGCGACGGCCTGCGCCTTCACCGGCTGCGGCGTCGGGTCCGTGACGCCCTGGTCACCGGAGATGTCGTTGTCGTCGACGCCCTTGTCCGGGTCGTTGGCGTCCCGCATCCGGTCCGGGTCCCACAGGCCCTTGATGATCGGGTTGATGAAGTCGTTGGCCTCGCGCAGCCAGTCTTCCCTGTTCCAGTTCTTCCAGGCGCCGTTCTTCCACTTGTCGATGTTGATCCCGTGCTCCTTCAGCCTCTCCTTGAGGTCGTCCGGGATCCGGATCTTGCCGTCGCCGGAGCCCGCCGCCGTCGCGGTGGCGGTCGGCTGGCTGTCGGCGTTGTCGTCGCCGTTGCAAGCGGTGGCGGTCAGCGCCAGCGCCGGGACGAGGGCGACCGCCGCCAGCGTGGAGGTGCGGCGGCTGCCCCTCCCTCGCCGAACGGTGAACGACGGCCGTATGGATCGCATGCTCTTGACTCCCCCTGCTGTGAAGGAACTCGGCGCTTCGGCAGTGACACCGGCGATGACCCCAAGGGGAGTTGATGCCGGTCCCACGACCATCTGGGAACGGCATCACACACTATGCGCTCGCTGTGGGGGACTTCCGACGGAACGGCAACGGTTCGGCTACAAGCCATTTGACCAGGCCAGTCACAGACGGATCGCCCCATTTTCGACGTCCGGACACATCCGACGGTCTCCGGGCGGCCGGCGGCTCCACCCACCGTGGGCGGCGCCCGCGAGCAACGGTCGCGTCATGGCAATGATCTCGGAGCAACCCGTAACCCGCCGTCCGGTCCGCGGTTGTAGCGGTGGGGGGCCTGCTGCCTGTGTCCGGTCCCCGGGGATCAACTTGCCTCTGAGGAGCGGGGAGGACAACGAGCCGTGGCCGTTACGGAGTCGAGGGCTGGAGGGCTGCACGGGGAAACGCGTGCTGTGCACGAGGGGATCCTGAGACGCCAGTCGGCGCGTGAATCCTCGGCGCGCACCTACGCCCGGGCCCTGCCCATCGTGCCCGTCCGGGCGCGAGGGCTCACCATCGAGGGCGCCGACGGCCGCCGCTACCTCGACTGCCTCTCCGGCGCAGGCACACTCGCCCTCGGCCACAACCACCCGGTCGTGCTGGAAGCCATCCGCGGGGTCCTCGACTCCGGCGCTCCGCTCTCCGTCCTCGACCTCGCGACCCCCGTCAAGGACGCCTTCGTCACCGAGCTGTTCCGCACGCTTCCGCCCGGCCTCGCCGACCGCGCCCGGGTCCAGTTCTGCGGACCGGCCGGCACCGACGCCGTCGAGGCCGCTCTGAAACTGGTCCGGGCCGCGACCGGCCGCACCGGCGTCCTCGCCTTCACCGGCGCCTACCACGGCATGACCGCCGGTGCGCTGGCCGCCTCCGGCGGCGCCCGCGAGGTCCAGGTCGCCCGCCTGCCCTATCCGCAGGACTACCGCTGCCCCTTCGGTATCGGCGGTCCACGCGGTGCCGAACTCGCCGCCCGCTGGACCGAGTCCCTCCTCGACGATCCCAAGTCGGGCGTACCGCTGCCCGGCGGGATGATCCTCGAACCCGTCCAGGGCGAGGGCGGAGTGATCCCCGCGCCGGACGACTGGCTGCGCCGTATGCGGCGGCTCACGGCGGAGCGGTCCATCCCGCTGATCGCCGACGAGGTCCAGACCGGAGTGGGCCGGACGGGCGCCTTCTGGGCTGTCGACCACAGCGGCATCACGCCCGACGTCATGGTCATGTCCAAGGCCATCGGCGGCAGCCTGCCACTGGCCGTGATCGTCTACCGCGACGATCTCGACGTCTGGCAACCCGGCGCCCACGCGGGCACCTTCCGCGGCAACCAGCTCGCCATGGCCGCCGGCACCGCCACCCTCACCTACGTCCGGGAGAACGGCCTCGCCGCCCGAGCCGCCGACCTCGGTGCCCGGATGCTGACGAGGCTCCGGGACGCCATCGGCGGCTTTCCGTGCGTGGGGGAGGTGCGGGGGCGTGGGCTGATGATCGGGGTCGAGCTGGTGGAACCGGAGACGGACGGAGCGACCTCCGGCGTGGTGCCCGTCGCCGGCCGTCACCTCGCGGCGCCGGACGACCTGGAGCCCTCCCGTACCGCGCCCCCGGCCGCGCCCGAACTCGCCGCGGCGGTTCAGCGTGAGTGCCTCCAGCGCGGACTGATCGTCGAACTCGGTGGCCGTCACGCGGCCGTGGTCCGGCTGCTCCCTCCGCTGACGCTGAGCGACGAGCAGGCGACAGCAGTCCTTGACCGGCTGACGGACGCGGTGGCAGCGGTCGCCCGCGACCACCCGGACCATCGCACGCACCACCGACGACACCACGGTCCTGCCCAGCACGCGGGCTGACCCGCGCCACCCGGCCTCCCGCGACCCGCACGAGCCGTGCGACGACGAAGCCCCCTCTCATCCATGCCTCCCCACAAGGACGTCCGGTCCGACGCCGCAAGCCCCGTGAGAACCCCACAGCCATCGCTTACGCGCCCGCCCTCCCACCGAAGCGGCCCCCGGCCTGCCAGGCGGCCGCCGGTCACGAGGGAACGGCGGCCAGGCGGACGACGGGAATGGCTCGCACCACCCCTTCCCCAGCCCCAGGAGCCGTCATGAACGACACCCCCACCCCCGACGGCCGCTCCGGTGCTCCCGACGAACAGGGAGACTCCGGTGCCTCGAACTCTCCCGTCCCGCTCGCCGACTCGTTCCCCCAGCAGAAGCGGCGGAGCATGTCACTCCTGCGACCGACGGAGCCGGGCGCCGACCCGCTGGACGATCCCGACCCCAGCACCGCCGCGCAGGCCGCCGCCGCGGAGAACCTGCTGCGCTGCTGGGTACGCGAGACCGACCTCGCAGCCCCCGCGACCGGTGCCCTCCACATCGCCCTGCCCGCCAGTGGCACCTCCCTGACCGTCCCGGTGCGCTACTGGTCCCTGACGGGCTGGCACCGCTTCGGACCACCGCGCTTCACCGGCGCCCCCGAGGACGCCCCGCCCGTCGACGCCGTCACCCTCGCGGCTCTCCTCACCCGTGAGACCGCGCCGCAGGATGCCCCTCCTTTCGATGCCGTCACCCTCCCGGCGCCGCTCACCAGGGACACCGCCGTAGCGCCGGGCAGCACCCCCCGCACCGCGGACGCCGCTGCCGCCGGTCCCGCTCCCGTCGGCTCCACCGCCGACGGCCCCGCCGCCTTCGGACACGGCGACGGCGGCGACCTCGTGGCCAGGGTGGCCGACTCCCTCCGCCGTACCGCGACCTTCATCCGCGACCGGCGCGCACACCCCGTCGACGCCCCCGACCTCTTCCTCAGCGCTGAGCAGGCCCTCCTCCTCGGGCATCCCCTGCACCCGACGCCCAAGAGCCGCGAAGGCCTGACGGAGGCCGAAGCCCGCCGGTACTCACCGGAGCTGCGCGGCTCCTTCCCCTTGCACTGGATGGCTGTCGCCCCCTCCCTGCTCGCCACCGACTCGGCCTGGACCGAGCGCGGTCGTCCCGTCCCCGCCGGCCACCTCACCCGACGCCTCGCCGGATCCGCACTGCCCCTGCCCGACGGGTACACCGCCCTGCCCCTGCACCCTTGGCAGGCACGCGAGGCGCGGCACCGCGAATCCGTGGCCGCGCTCCTCGACGCCGGGCTCCTCCGCGACCTCGGCCCCGCCGGCCCGCACTGGCATCCCACCTCCTCCGTGCGCACCGTCCACCGATCAGGGGGACCGGCGATGCTCAAGCTGTCGCTTGGCCTGCGCATCACCAACTCCCGCCGCGAGAACCTGCGCAAGGAACTCCATCGCGGCGTCGAGGTGCACCGGCTGTTGCGTGCCGGCCTGTTCAAGCAGTGGCAGGCCGTACACCCCGGCTTCGACATCGTCCGCGACCCGGCCTGGCTCGCCGTCGACAGCCCGGACGGGCCGCCGGTGCCCGGCCTGGACGTGGTGGTCAGGCACAACCCGTTCACCCCCGCGGACGATGTCGGCTGCGTCGCCGGACTCGTCTCCCCCCGGCCCCTGTCCGAGCAGGACCCCGACTCCTCGCCTCAGCAGGCCGCCCGGCCGATGTGTTCCCGGCTGGGCCAGCTCGTGGCGCGGCTCGCCGCACGCACCGGCCGGCCCGTCGCAGCCGTCGCCGCGGAGTGGTTCCTGCGGTACCTGGAACAGGTCGTCCGTCCCGTGCTCTGGCTCGACAGCGAGGCCGGCATCGCCCTCGAAGCCCACCAGCAGAACACGCTGCTGCTGCTGGACCGGGACGGCTGGCCCGCCGGTGGCCGCTACCGCGACAACCAGGGGTACTACTTCCGTGCGTCCCGGCGCGCCGAACTGGATGCCCGGCTGCCCGGTATCGGCGAGCGGAGCGACACCTTCGTCACCGACGAGGTCACCGACGAACGCTTCGCCTACTACCTCGCCATCAACAACGTGCTCGGACTGATCGGTGCTTTCGGCTCCCAGCGCCTGGCCGACGAGCGACTGCTCCTCGCGGCCTTCCGCCGCTTCCTCACCGACCTCGTCTCGGGACCCGGCGCTCTGCGCACCTCCCTGCCCGGCCGCCTGCTGGACTCACCCGTCCTGCGCTGCAAGGCCAACCTGCTGACCCGGCTGCGTGGCCTCGACGAGCTCGTCGGCCCGGTCGACACCCAGTCCGTCTACGTCACCATCGCCAATCCCCTGCAGCCCTGAGCCCGTTGCGCTTCTCCGTGAGCGACTCACCGGACTTCCCGCCCTTCCGAGGACCATGACCCACTCCGTCTCCTGAGAGGAGCGCACCATGCCTCCCACCGACGCGAACGCCGCCCCCGGCTCCGCCCCCTCCCGCCCGGGCCGCACCGGCCCCCGAGCCGACTTCGCCGACGCCCGGGACGCCCTGTTCAGCAAGTTCGCCGTCGAGGACGACGACGCGGACAGCGAGGACACGCTGGATCTGCACCTTCCCTCCGACTACATCGCCCTCTTCACCGTGGGGACGCCCGGTCTCCTCGACCGACTCCACACGTGGGGGCCGGTGGCCACCGCCGTCGGCTCGTTCCACTTGGTGCCCGTACGTGTCGAGCGTGACCTGCCACTGATCCATGGCTGGATGAACGACCCCGCCGTCGCCGAATTCTGGGGACTCGCCGGACCACGGAAGCGGACGGAGGACCACCTGCGGGCGCAACTCGACGGCGATGGGCGCAGCGTGCCGTGTCTGGGGGTGCTGGACGGCACCCCGATGAGTTACTGGGAGATCTACCGGGCAGACCTGGACCCGCTGGCCCGGCACTATCCGTCCCGTCCGCATGACACCGGGATCCACCTCCTCGTCGGTGGTGCCGAGGACCGGGGACGGGGCCTGGGATCCGCCCTACTGAGAGCCGTGGCCGATCATGTCCTCGACCGGCGCCCTGCCTGCGCACGTGTCGTGGCGGAACCGGATCTTCGCAACACCGCCTCCATTGCCGCCTTCCTGAGCGCCGGCTTCCGGTACGCGGCCGAGGCCGACCTGCCGGACAAGCGGGCCGCGCTCATGATCCGGGACCGAATTCTGCGCCGTGTGCTGTAGCGCCGAGTGACGGCGCGTTCACAGCCGAGTGACGGCGCGTTCACAACTGAGCAGGGTCTTCGACCGGTCGGACTCCTTCCACCTGCCACCAGACCTTCTCCCACCACCGCATCAGACCTTCTCCCACCACCGCATCAGACCCTCTCCCACCACCGCACCAGGAGCTTCGGCCGTGATCCCGCCCCCTCTCCCCGCCGTGATCGCCCGTTTGTCAGTGCCGGGTCGTAGGGTGGTCGGGCTATGACGAAGCCCTCACTCCCAGAACTCCTGCATGCCGCCGTCACAGCCGTCGGCGGCACGGAGCGCCCTGGCCAGGTCACCATGGCCGAAGCGGTCGCCGAGGCGATCGACGACGGATCCCACCTGCTGGTCCAGGCCGGCACCGGCACCGGTAAGTCGCTGGGCTACCTGGTGCCCGCGCTCGCGCACGGAGAACGGGTGATCGTCGCGACGGCCACGCTCGCCCTGCAGCGCCAGCTCGTGGAGCGCGACCTGCCCCGCACGGTCGACGCCCTGCACCCCCTGCTGCGCCGCCGCCCCGAGTTCGCGATGCTCAAGGGCCGGTCGAACTACCTGTGCCTGCACCGCCTGCACGAGGGCATGCCGCAGGACGAGGAGGAGGGGCTCTTCGACCAGTTCGAGGCCGCCGCGCCCACCAGCAAGCTGGGCCAGGACCTCCTGCGGCTGCGGGACTGGGCGGACGAGACCGAGAGCGGCGACCGGGACAATCTCACCCCGGGCGTCTCCGACCGGGCCTGGGCCCAGGTGTCGGTGTCGTCGCGGGAGTGCCTGGGCGCGTCGAAGTGCGCGTACGGCGCCGAGTGCTTCGCGGAGATGGCCCGCGAGCGGGCCAAGCTCGCCGAAGTCGTGGTCACCAACCATGCGCTGCTGGCCATCGACGCCATCGAGGGCGCCCCGGTGCTGCCCCAGCACGAGGTGCTGATCGTGGACGAGGCACACGAACTCGTCTCCCGCGTCACCGGCGTCGCCACGGGCGAGCTCACTCCGGGTCAGGTCAACCGTGCCGTGCGCCGTGCCGCCAAGCTCGTCAACGAGAAGGCCGCCGATCAGCTCCAGACCGCCGCCGAGGGCTTCGAGCGGCTGATGGAGCTGGCCCTGCCCGGCCGTCTCGAGGAGATCCCCGAAGATCTCGCCTATGCCCTGATGGCGCTGCGCGACGCCGCGCGCACGGTCATCTCCGCGATCGGCGCGACGCGTGACAAGTCGGTCCAGGACGAGGACGCGGTCCGCAAGCAGGCGTTGGCCTCGGTCGAGGCGGTGCACGACGTGGCGGAGCGGGTCGCGAACGGCTCGGAGTGGGACGTCGTCTGGTACGAGCGTCACGACCGCTTCGGCGCCTCCCTGCGGGTCGCCCCGATGTCCGTCTCCGGGTTGCTCAGGGAAAAGCTCTTCGCGGACCGCAGCGTCGTCCTCACCTCCGCGACCCTCAAACTGGGCGGCGACTTCAACGGCGTCGGCGCCTCCCTCGGGCTCGGCCCCGAAGGCGTGGAAGGCGAGGATCTGCCGGAGTGGAAGGGCATCGATGTCGGCTCGCCCTTCGACTACCGCAAGCAGGGCATCCTGTATGTCGCCAAGCACCTGGCGCGCCCCGCGCGTGACGGCGACCGCGCCGACATGCTCGACGAGCTGACCGAGCTGATCCAGGCGGCCGGCGGCCGTACTCTCGGGCTGTTCTCGTCCATGCGGGCCGCCCAGCTCGCCGCGGAGGAGCTGCGCTCCCGCATCCCCGAGTTCCCGATCCTGCTGCAGGGCGAGGAGACACTCGGCGAGCTGATCAAGAACTTCGCGGCCGACCCGAAGACCTGTCTCTTCGGCACGTTGTCGCTGTGGCAGGGTGTCGACGTCCCCGGCCCCAGCTGCCAGCTGGTCGTCATGGACAAGATTCCGTTCCCGCGTCCCGACGATCCGCTGATGAGTGCGCGCCAGAAGGCGGTCGAGGACGCGGGCGGCAACGGCTTCATGGCGGTGGCCGCCACTCATGCCGCTCTGCTGATGGCCCAGGGTGCCGGTCGCCTCGTACGCGCGTCAGGGGATCGCGGAGTGGTCGCCATACTGGATCAGCGGCTGGCCACGGCGCGGTACGGGAGCTATCTCAAGGCGTCACTGCCCGATTTCTGGTACACGACGGACCGTGACCAGGTCCGCAGGTCGCTCGCGGCGATCGACGAGTCGGCGAAGCGGGCAGAGGCGGAGCAGGCGGCAGGGAAGTGATCGCTGGGTGGCCCGGCCGACGCCGGCCGGGCCACCCAGCGATGCGCAACCGACCGGGCCCACTTCGGCGGGGTGTGTCGGCCCGGAGGGCAAACGCAGGGCCCCGGAACCGGCGCAGGGGTTCCGGGGCCCGGTCAGGGGAGCGGGTCGGCCGACCCGCCCGCCGCAGCCGTCACACGCGCCGCAGCACGGCGACGACCTTGCCGAGGATGGTCGCGTCGTCACCGGGGATCGGCTCGTAGGCCGAGTTGTGCGGGAGGAGCCAGACATGGCCGTCCTCGCGCTTGAAACGCTTGACGGTGGCTTCGCCGTCGAGCATGGCGGCGACGATGTCGCCGTTCTCGGCGACCGGCTGGCGGCGGACGGTGACCCAGTCACCGTCGCAGATCGCGGCCTCGATCATGGAGTCGCCCACGACCTTGAGTACGAACAGTTCGCCGTCACCGACGAGCTGGCGGGGGAGGGGGAAGACGTCCTCGACGGACTCCTCCGCGAGGATCGGGCCACCGGCGGCGATACGGCCGACGAGCGGGACGTAGGACGCGGCGGGCTTGCCGGCGGTGTCCGTGGGCTGCACGGTCACGGCCTGGTCGGAGCCGCGCACTTCGTATGCGCGCGGGCGGTGCGGGTCGCGGCGCAGGAAACCCTTGCGCTCGAGCGCCATCAGCTGGTGTGCGACCGAGGACGTGCTGGAGAGGCCGACGGCCTGGCCGATCTCGCGCATCGACGGCGGGTAACCCCGCCGCTGTACGGAGTCCCTGATGACCTCGATCACCCGGCGCTGCCGGTCGGTGAGTCCCGAACTGTCGGCCCGGATGCCTGGAGGTCGGCCCGGCAGAGAGCGCTTGTGCCCCTCGGGATTCGTGGCTTCGTTCATCGCGTGTACCGGCTCGACTCGGCCCTGGGAGCGGTCCTGGGCAGTGATGGTGGCACTGTCTGCGGTGGTGGTCACGTCGGCCCCTCTCGATGGTCTCCCTGCTGCACAACGGTAGTTGCTTTCGAAAGGTTGCGCCAAACACACGTTCGAGTGAAAAAGTGCGATTCACCTGACGCGGTCATGTGTCTGGGTGTATGGCTGACGCGGCACCTGGCGGACAAAAGTGACCATTGTTGTACTCTTCACCGCCGGGGCCTTCGGCCTCGTGGGCCGTCCCCAGTCTGCCATCCGGAACCCGCTCCGCCGGGACCCGGGTCCGTTCTGTGTCGGAGTCCCACGCGTCCTTCGTGCGGCGCCCACGGTATCTCCGTAAGCGCCACAGCGGTACGACTGTGTGTCCGCGTGTTCGGGCGGGTAGCCGGTGACCGCCGGTGCCGGTCGTCTGCTGCCGACACGCGAGTTCGCCTCTGTGTATGAGCCAATCCCCACATGTAGTGGTTGGATGGCTACAGCAGCCCACAAGTTGTGGTCCCCCCGGTCCGGGATGGCTCCGCGATCGCCTATGCTTAGGGCTGCTTCGCGGGGCCCATGGGTCTGGTGAGGCTGTTGAGTCTGCTGTGAGGAGGGTTGGAGATCATGCACTGTCCCTTCTGCAGGCACCCCGACAGCCGCGTGGTCGACAGTCGTACGACCGACGACGGCACGTCGATCCGCAGGCGCCGCCAGTGTCCTGACTGCTCCCGTCGTTTCACGACCGTGGAGACGTGCTCGCTCATGGTGGTCAAGCGGTCCGGAGTCACTGAGCCTTTCAGCCGTACCAAGGTCATCAATGGTGTGCGCAAGGCATGCCAGGGGCGGCCTGTCACCGAGGACGCACTCGCCCAGCTCGGCCAGCGGGTCGAGGAGGCGGTGCGGGCCACCGGAAGCGCCGAGCTGACCACCCATGACGTGGGGCTGGCCATACTCGGCCCGTTGCAGGAGCTGGACCTCGTCGCGTATCTGCGATTCGCCTCCGTCTACCGGGCATTCGACTCGCTCGAGGACTTCGAGGCCGCCATCGCGGAACTGCGGGAGGCGACGCGAGGCCCCGTCGCGGATGACGAAGACGCGGGAGCGGGGAGCAAGGAAGAGGAAAGCGGGCCCTGCGGGACCGGTGAGGTCCCCGTGCCCGCGCACGCCGCCGACTGACCGGCGGGCCGGAAACCGGGAGACCCGGGTTCCGGCCGGGAGGCGGCGACCGAAGACCTGTTGCGGGTGGCGACTGAGGGTGCCCGCAACACAAGACAGAACACGTGCCACGGGAACAATCGGGGCACTTCAGGGCGTTTTCGCCCGACAGGGAGGCGGCATGACAGAGACGGCGAGCGGTCCGGCACGAGGTTCCCGAGCCAAGGGCGGCAAGGCGGGGAACAAGGGACTGCACATCGAGCGCATCCACACCACCCCCGGCGTGCACCCGTACGACGAGGTGACCTGGGAGCGCCGTGACGTCGTCATGACCAACTGGCGCGACGGCTCGGTCAACTTCGAGCAGCGTGGCGTCGAGTTCCCCGACTTCTGGTCGGTGAACGCGGTCAACATCGTCACCAGCAAGTACTTCCGGGGCGCCGTCGGCACCCCGCAGCGCGAGGTCAGCCTCAAGCAGCTGATCGACCGCATCGTGAAGACGTACCGGAAGGCCGGCGAGGACTACAAGTACTTCGCCTCGCCCGCCGACGCCGAGATCTTCGAGCACGAGCTGGCCTACGCCCTCCTGCACCAGATCTTCAGCTTCAACAGCCCCGTCTGGTTCAACGTCGGCACCCCGCAGCCCCAGCAGGTCTCCGCCTGCTTCATCCTGTCCGTCGACGACTCCATGGAGTCGATCCTCGACTGGTACAAGGAAGAGGGCATGATCTTCAAGGGCGGCTCCGGCGCCGGCCTGAACCTCTCCCGCATCCGCTCCTCCAAGGAGCTGCTCTCCTCCGGCGGCAACGCCTCCGGTCCCGTCTCCTTCATGCGCGGCGCCGACGCCTCCGCCGGCACCATCAAGTCCGGTGGTGCCACCCGCCGCGCCGCCAAGATGGTCGTGCTCGACGTCGATCACCCCGACATCGAGGACTTCATCGAGACCAAGGTCAAGGAAGAGGAGAAGATCCGCGTCCTGCGCGACGCGGGCTACGACATGGACCTGGGCGGCGACGACATCACGTCCGTCCAGTACCAGAACGCCAACAACTCGGTCCGTGTGAACGACGAGTTCATGACGGCGGTCGAGGCGGCGGGCAGGTTCGGCCTGCGTGCCCGTATGACCGGTGAGGTCATCGAGGAGGTCGACGCCAAGGCGCTCTTCCGCAAGATCGCCGAGGCCGCGTGGGCCTGCGCCGACCCGGGCATCCAGTACGACGACACCATCAACAACTGGCACACCTGCCCCGAGTCCGGCCGGATCACCGCGTCGAACCCGTGCAGCGAGTACATGCACCTGGACAACACGTCCTGCAACCTGGCCTCGCTGAACCTGATGAAGTTCCTCAAGGACGACGGCAAGGGCACCCAGTCCTTCGAGACCGAGCGCTTCCAGAAGGTCGTCGAGCTGGTCATCACCGCGATGGACATCTCGATCTGCTTCGCGGACTTCCCGACCCAGAAGATCGGCGAGAACACCCGCGCGTTCCGCCAGCTCGGCATCGGCTACGCCAACCTCGGCGCGCTGCTGATGGCCACCGGGCACGCCTACGACTCCGACGGCGGCCGCGCCCTGGCCGGCGCCATCACCTCCCTGATGACGGGCACGGCCTACCGCCGCTCCGCCGAGCTGGCCGCTGTGGTGGGCCCCTACGACGGCTACGCCCGCAACGCCGACGCCCACAACCGCGTCATGAAGCAGCACTCCGACGCCAACGGCACGGCCGTCCGCATGGACGACCTGGACACCCCGGTGTGGGCCGCCGCCACGGAGGCCTGGCAGGACGTCGTCCGCCTCGGCGAGAAGAACGGTTTCCGTAACTCCCAGGCGTCCGTCCTCGCCCCGACCGGCACCATCGGCCTCGCGATGTCCTGCG
Organism: Streptomyces sp. NPDC045022; assembly: GCF_056432605.1. Classification (NCBI taxonomy): domain Bacteria; kingdom Bacillati; phylum Actinomycetota; class Actinomycetes; order Kitasatosporales; family Streptomycetaceae; genus Streptomyces; species Streptomyces sp. NPDC045022. Next base: position 599,705 of record NZ_JBWKIR010000002.1, on the reverse strand, counting down.
ACACCACCGGTGTCGAGCCCGACCTCGCGCTGGTCAAGTTCAAGAAGCTCGTCGGCGGCGGCTCGATGCAGATCGTCAACGGCACCGTCCCGCAGGCCCTGCGCCGCCTGGGCTACCAGGAGGAGCAGATCGAGGCGATCGTCGCCCACATCGCCGAGCACGGCAATGTGATCGACGCCCCCGGTCTCAAGCCCGCGCACTACGAGGTGTTCGACTGCGCCATGGGCGAGCGCGCCATCTCCCCGATGGGCCACGTCCGCATGATGGCCGCGATCCAGCCGTGGATCTCCGGCGCCATCTCCAAGACGGTCAACATGCCGGAGACGGCGACCGTCGAGGAGGTCGAGGAGATCTACTACGAGGCCTGGAAGCTCGGCGTCAAGGCGCTCGCGATCTACCGCGACAACTGCAAGGTCGGCCAGCCGCTCTCCGCCAAGACCAAGGAGAAGGAGAAGGCCGAGGTCACGGAGAAGGCCGAGGCGACCATCCGCGAGACGGTCGAGAAGGTCATCGAGTACCGCCCCGTCCGCAAGCGCCTTCCCAAGGGCCGCCCGGGTATCACCACCTCCTTCACGGTCGGCGGCGCCGAGGGCTACATGACGGCGAACTCCTACCCGGACGACGGTCTCGGCGAGGTCTTCCTGAAGATGTCCAAGCAGGGGTCCACCCTCGCCGGCATGATGGACGCCTTCTCGATCGCCGTCTCCGTCGGTCTGCAGTACGGCGTGCCGCTGGAGACGTACGTCTCGAAGTTCACCAACATGCGCTTCGAGCCGGCCGGCATGACGGACGACCCGGACGTGCGGATGGCTCAGTCGATCGTCGACTACATCTTCCGCCGCCTGGCGCTGGACTTCCTGCCCTTCGAGACGCGCTCCGCGCTCGGCATCCACTCCGCCGAGGAGCGCCAGCGTCACCTGGAGACGGGTTCCTACGAGCAGTCCCTCGACGACGACGAGGTCGACGTCGAAGGCCTGGCCCAGTCGGCGCCGCGCGCCCAGGAGCTGAAGGCGGTCGCCACGCCGAAGGCCGAGGTCGAGGCGGCCGAGCCCGCCCCGAAGCAGGCCCACACCAGCGCCGAGCTGGTGGAGATGCAGCTGGGCATCCAGGCCGACGCCCCGCTGTGCTTCTCCTGCGGGACGAAGATGCAGCGGGCCGGTTCCTGCTACATCTGCGAGGGCTGCGGCTCGACCAGCGGCTGCAGCTGATGACACGCGGTTTCTGAGGTAGGGGGCGTCGGCAATGGCCGGCGCCCCTTACCCGTGTGCGGCTGCGGCCTCACGGCCGGTGCGCCCTGCCCATGACCCGGGTGAAGTCCGCCGGGTCCTCGTCGAATCCGCGCACGCCGGGACGGAACGCCCACTCGCCCGAGTCGTCGCGCACGAACTCGGCGATCGCGGCGGCCGTCGCCCCCAGAACCGAACCGAAGTCGTCCTCGGCGAGCACGGTGTAGCCCTCCCGGATCCGCATGGCCGGATTCAGCACGTTGACGAACGTCTTGGGCCCGGGGCGCTGCTGGATGACGACACCCACCACCACGCGCGCGTAGCGGCCGTCGAGGCGGTCGAGTTCCAGCGTCATCACCTCGTCCCACCCGAACCCCCGGCCATCCGTGCTGTCCCGGTTGAGGAAGATGGTGCCGTCCGGTGAGCGGCTGTCGAAATGCACCAGATAGGCCGGAGTTCCATAGGCGTCGTCCGACACGAACGTCCCGGCGACGATGTCGAGATCGGTGGGCGGCTGACCCGCCGGACTCGGATCCCACTTGAGCGCGACCTCGACCTTGTGGAGTCCCTTGCTGAAGCCGGTCACCAGGCTCCCCCTTCCCCCTGAAGATCCGTCACCCCCAACTCACGCAGAGTCAGGCCTGTTTGTCCATCGTGCCATGGCCGCCGGGGCGCACGCGCGGGAGATCTCCGCCGGAGCGTGACCGACGCCACGCCCGCTGGCCGTACGATGGCGCGGTGCTGGTCAAGTGGATTCGCTGCACCGTGGTGGACCGCCGCGGCTTCGAGCGGGGGCAGCGGAAATGGGCGGGGCTTCCGGGGGAGCCGGGTTTTCGGGGACAGGGCGGAGGCTGGAGCCGGCAGCGGCAGGGGGTGGCGCACGTCTTCGCCTTCTGGGAGAGCCGCGCCTTCTACGACTCCTTCATGGCCCGCTCCCACGACCGCCTGGCGGCCGCCCAGGTCGGCACGTTCAAGGACGCCCAGGTCAAGCTCTTCGAGTACCGCTTCGATGTGAAGACGGGCTTCGAGCCGCGGTTCACCGACGCCGATCTGATCCGCGTGGCCCTGTGCCAGGTGCATGAAGAACGCGTGGAACACTTCGCCCTCATGCAGGAGAAGGTCTGGAACCCCGCGATGGCCGGTTCGCCGGGCATGATCCGCGGCATGTTCGGCGAGGCGCCCGAGCAGGAGTTCCTGGTCCTGTCGATGTGGCGGTCGGCCGCCGAGCACGGAAAGTACCGCACCGAGCGCGTGGAACGCCTTGCCCTGCGCGCCCAGACGGAGGCGGACGTCGCGGCGCTCTCGGGTGACATCGTGGAGCTGGAGCCGACCTGGACGGTCTGAGCCCGGCATGACATGGTTTGAAACTCAAACGCACCGCCTCGGTGCGTCGCACGCGGTCCACCGAGAGCGCGAGACGCTGGATTTGTGTGACCTACGCCGTATGAGGCCCGTACGGGTGCTCGACCTTCCCCCACTCGATCTAGGGTTTTGGCATGGCACGACCACGGCGCATCGTCCTTGTCCGGCACGGCGAGTCAACCGGCAACATTGACGACTCCGTGTACGAACGCGAGCCCGACCACGCACTCGCGCTGACCGAGCGCGGTCGGAGGCAGGCCGAGGAGACCGGCAGGAGACTGCGGGAACTCTTCGGCCGGGAGCGCGTGAGCGTGTACGTGTCCCCGTACCGCCGTACGCACGAGACGCTTGACGCCTTCCACCTCGACCCCGACCTCGTGCGCGTCCGCGAGGAGCCCAGACTGCGCGAGCAGGACTGGGGCAACTGGCAGGACCGGGACGACGTGCGCCTGCAGAAGGCCTACCGCGACGCCTACGGCCACTTCTTCTTCCGGTTCCCGCAGGGAGAGTCGGGTGCCGACGTGTACGACCGGGTCGGCGGCTTCCTGGAGAGCCTCTTCCGCAGCTTCGAGGCCCCGGACCACCCGCCGAACGTACTCCTGGTGACGCATGGCCTCGCGATGCGGCTGTTCTGCATGCGCTGGTTCCACTGGACGGTCGCGGAATTCGAGTCGCTGGCCAATCCCGGGAACGCCGAGATGCGGATGCTCGTTCTGGGGGAGGACGGCAGGTACACACTCGACCGGCCCTTCGAGCGCTGGCGCGAGCCGGTGCCGTACTGGGGCCACCGGATAGGGTGGCAGGGCGATGACCGCTGATTCCTCTTCCCCCGGCCGACTGGAACGCGCCCTGTCGAGCCTGCGCGGGCTTGCCGTGGGCGACGCCCTGGGCTCCCAGTACTTCGTGCCGGCGAACTACCCCCTGCTGAAGAGCCGCGAGCTGCCCGCAGGACCCTGGCAGTGGACGGACGACACCGAGATGGCCTGCTCCGTGGTCGCCGTGCTCGCCGCCCACCAGCGCGTCGACCAGGATGCGCTGGCCCGCTCCTTCGCCGAGCACCACGACTTCGACCGGGGCTACGGACCCGCGGTCAACCGACTGCTGCGCCTCGTCCGGGAGGGCGGGGACTGGCGTGAGCTGGCCGCCGGGCTCTTCAACGGACGGGGGTCCTGGGGCAACGGCGCGGCGATGCGGATCGCACCTCTGGGTGCCTGGTACGCGGACGATCCGGAGCAGGCCACCCATCAGGCGGAGATCTCGGCCTATCCCACGCACCAGCACCGGGAAGCCGTGGTCGGGGCCATGGCCGTCGCCGCGGCCGCCGCACTGGCCGGCTCGCCGGACGGGCCGCCCAGTCCCGAGGCGCTGCTGGACGGAGTCATCGCCCTGGTGCCGAAGAGCGCCGTCGGCCAGGGTCTCCGCCGTGCCCGGGACATGCTCGACTACGGCGATGCGGCCACCGTCGCGGCTGTCCTGGGGTGCGGGCGGCGTACCACGGCCCACGACACCGTCCCCTTCGCCGTGTGGTCCGCGGCGCGGAGCCTCGGTGACTTCGAGACGGCGTTCTGGACAACCGCCCAGGTGGGTGGGGACGTCGACACGACGTGCGCCATCGTGGGCGGCGTGCTGGCCGCCGGCAAGGCGGGGACGCCGCCCGCGGAATGGGCCGAGCGGACCGAAGCACTGCCGGACTGGGTGCCCACGGGGCTCTGACGGTTCGGTGCGCCGAGGACGGGTCGGTACGCCGAGCCCATCTCCGTGACTCCCCGGACCGTGCTGGTGCCGGGCCTCGCTGACCGGTGGTGAACCCTGCGTGCTCGGCAGGAACTCTCTGTGACCGCCGCCCGTTCTTCGTGTATCCGCTGCACGGTCTGCCGGCCTCGGGAACGGCGGAGAGGTGCCGGAGGCCGCGCCCGCCTCATGCTGGGCGACACCGGTGACGGCGGTGACGGTGGCCGTCACGAAGTTCAGGCCCATGCCGACGCCGAACACCGGCATCGGCCCCAGGACTCCGCCGGGATAGGAGCGGTCGGGCTGGATGAAGGTCTGCCACACCGGCCCGATCCCCACGAACTCCGAGTCGGCCACCATGAACGGGTTGGGGCCGAACGTCGGCAGGAAGCGCTGGGACACACCCGCGCCGACCGCGATCGCGCCCGTCACCGGGAGGAGGCGGCGGAACGGGTGCGCACCTCCACCGTGCCGCGCAGCTTGGCGTGCGCGCCGTTCCAAGTGACGCCCACCATGCTGAACGGGTCCGTGGACTGCGCCCCGGCGTCTTGAGCGACGCGTTCGACCCGGTCAGGGACAGTGAGCGCATATGCGTCTTGATCGGCCCCGCCGCCGACGCCCCGGAGATTTGATTCGACTTTCAACGTCAATTCGTCTCCCTAACCTTCTTGGTGTATGCGCCGGAAAGCCGTGGTGAGACCGTTACGTTTCCCGGATTTCGGTTGCGTGAATGCAGCATCGATCACCCTTCGGTGACCTGGCGAGTGGGTAATTCGGGCGCCGTGTGTGGAATGGGTGGCGTTTGCGCTGGTCATCGTGGCCCCGTTCGCGGTTCGCCGCTGGTCGCGGGCGGGTGCGGCTGGCAGGAACCGGACGTGGTCGCAACGTGGAGCGATGTATTTGCATCTCAGAGTAAAGCGGAGTGAGTCATTCCGTGGGCTGGCGGGCGGGCGTCTGCATCTTGCTGTCAGAGATTTGAAGCAGCTCCCCCTCGGCCTGGTAATGGCGCCTCGGGAAGGGTGGGGATCGTTGCCGCTTCCGGTGTCAATCCGCGTTTGACCACGGTGAGCCGGTGGGTTAACGTCGCCCGGCGTCCGGCTTTTTACGCTGACTAACTCGCGCGTCGATCAAGCATGGTGACTGCATTCCCCGCGCAAGGCTTTGGGGGGTTGCACCGTCGACGCCGGGTTTAACTGCGTTTACCGGATTTACACGATGTGCTAGTAGGTTCGGGGGAACCAGTGATCAATGCTGTCGTTGCGTCGTCAGACATGCGTGCTCCGTCCGCCGCGGCGGGGGCCGCGGAGCTCGAAGAGGCCCTGCTGGAGGCCCGGGCAGTCATCCAGTCGACCGTCTCGCTCTACCGGCGCCACCCCGCGGTCGGGGCCGACGGCATCCACACCAGCGTCTCCGCGCTCCGCGACGCCCTCGCGCAACTCCTCGGCCAGGCCCGCCACTCGGTGTGTGTCTCGCTGTCCAGTGACGACGCGTTCAGTGACACCGTGAAGGAACTGCTGGCCGCGCGGAAGCCCGGCCCGATGGTCCGGGTGCTCCTCGCAGCACCGGCCGCCGACCGCGCCTTCCTCGCCGGACTGGGCGACTCGGCCGACTCCCGCTTCGAAGTGCGCTACTCGGAGGTCGTGTTGCGCAACGCGGTCGTGGTGGACGGCTCCCGGGCCATGGTCTGCGGCGCGCCGGACGGCGGCGGTCAGGCGACCGTCGTGACCGACGCCGCGGCGGCGCGCGCCGTGGAACTGCTCTTCGCCGGCGCCTGGTCGCGTTGCCGCAGGCTCGACGACCACCTCGCGCTCAGCCCCCGGCTGCGCAGTGAGCAGACCTGCCGGATCCTGGAGCGGTTGCTGGTCGGCCGCACCGACGACGTGGCGGCCCGTGAACTCAGCGTCTCCCTGCGGACCTACCGGCGTCACGTCGCCGAGATCATGCGCGAACTCGGCGCCTCGTCCCGCTTCCAGGCCGGTATGCGCGCTGTGGAACTGGGACTGCTGCAGAAGTAGGTCGCACAACGTGGCGTGATGCGCGGCCTCGGCACACCGGGGTTCCGCTCCGCCGCCACGTGCATCGCGGCCGCGGGCCCCACGCCCCGGCCATGACAGGGAAGTTCAACGGGGGAACGGAGCATGAGGTGCCGGACGGGCCCAAGGACAGACTGGAGCAGGCGCTTCTCCAGGTGCAGAGCCTGATCGATTCCACGGTGGCCATCCACCGTGACCGCAGTCTCCAGGAGACAAGGATCAGGGTGGTCGACGGCGGCTACCAGGAGGTGCGCGACCTGATGGCGGATCTCGTCGCCGACGCCTCCAGCACGATAGACATCGTGCACGCCCGCATGCCCGGTGCTGAGCGGGAGCCGGCGCGCAGCGCACGGGCGGGACGGGAACTCGTCCAGGGCGTCCAGGACACCGTGTCGGTGCGGCTGCTGACCAGCCAGGACCTGGTGGACGAGGAGTTCGTCCGCGCACAGCGGGCCGTGGACCGGCCGGTGGAGGTGCGGTTCGCCAGGGTGCCGCCGCTGCGGGCCGTCATCGTCGACGGCGAGGTCGGCTTCGTCGTCGCGGAGTCGGCGGTCGGCTGCCGGGCCTCCGTGGTCAGGGTGCCGGAACTGGTGTATACGCTGCACACCCTCTTCGAAAGCGTGTGGCGCAACGCGGTACCCGCGGGCGAGCGCCTGTTGTTCGACGACCGTGACCGGGGCGGCCTGACCCGGCGGGTGCTCAGTTCCCTGTGTGCAGGTGTGACCGACGAGGTCGCCGCGCGCGATCTCGGGATCTCCATCCGCACCTACCGGCGCCACGTCGCCGAGATCATGGCCCTGCTCGGCGCCAACTGCCGCTTCCAGGCCGGGGCCAGGGCCGTGGAACTGGGCCTGCTGCCGCGTCCCGCACCACGCGGCAGCCACCTCGGCCGACGCGAGGCCTGAAATTCCTGGCAGCTTCCTGAAGCCTCGGTTGCCGCAGGGCGCGTCCCCTCATTGGATGGAGCCCGAGGAACGGGATTCGCGACCGCTCGAAGGTGCGGAATTTCGTCCCGGCGGCTCCGGCACCCCTCGCTCCATGGGCCGCCCCGGTGTACGGGGATCCGTACTCGCTCTCGTCGGGTACGGATCCCCGTCCTCCATGGTGAATTCGTGTGGAAGGTGGGGTCGTGACTGGTCTGCCGACAGGTCTGGTTTTTCCCGGACAGGGGACGCAGAAAGAGGGAATGGGTGAGCCCTGGCGGGAAACCCCGTCCTGGGAAATCACCCGGGACGTTTCCGAGGCTGTGGGAGAGGACCTCCCGGAACTCCTGCTGCGCACGCCGGGCGAGCAATTGCGCCGTACCGACCTGGCGCAACTCGCCGTGTTCACCGTCTCGGTCATCGCGCACGCGGAGGCCGTGCGCCGTGACGCGCTGGGAGGCGTCCCGGTCGCCTGCGCCGGACACAGCCTCGGCGAGTACGCCGCCCTCGCCGCCGCGGGGGCGCTCACCGTCACCGCCGCCGCCGAGCTGGTGGCCTCGCGCGGCCGTGCCATGCGGCGAGCCGCCGAAGCTCGCGAGGGCACCATGGGCGTCCTTGTCGCCGCGCCCCTTGAGGAGGTCGCCGCGCTGGCCGAGCGGCTGCGCGAGAGCGGCCTCGAGGTGTGGGTCGCGAACGTCAACGCACCGGGTCAGACCGTGGTGTCCGGCTCCCTCGAGGGCATCGACCGGATCGAGCAGGAGGCGCCTTCCATCGGCGCCAAGATGATCCGCGTCCAGGTCGGCGGCGCTTTCCACAGCCCCTATATGGCCCCCGCAGCGGAAGCCCTGGCCACTGCGCTGAAGAAGTCCGCCTTCGCCCCGACCCACCTGCCGGTGGTGGCCAACGCCGACGCCGAACCGCACTCGGACGGAGCGGCCTGGCCGGAACTCAGTGCCCGCCAGCTCACCTCGCCGGTGCTGTGGGAGCAGAGCGTGCGCACCCTGGTCGGCCCGCTCGGCTGCCGGCGGCTCGTCGAGATCGGGCCCGCGCGCACGCTGGCCGGGCTGATCCGCCGGATCACCCCGGACACCGAGGTCGCTTCCGTGGACACCCCGGGCGCGCTGGACTGAGGCGCCCGAACCGGCGCAGTGAGGAGACCCATCGCCATGGCACCCGCCACCGCAACCATCTGGTTGCGCCGGTACGCCAGTCCGGCCCCGCCCCGTGCGCGGCTGCTCTGCCTGCCGCACGCGGGCGGCTCAGCCACCTTCTTCCACAGCTGGGGCAGGGCCCTCGGCGACGACGTCGAGGTGCTCACCGCGCGCTACCCGGGACGGCAGGAACGCATCGCGGAGACCCCGCTGACCTCGATCGAGGAACTCGCCGACGGGCTCGCCGCCGAGCTGCCGCCGTACCTCGACGCCCCGTTGGCACTCTTCGGGCACAGCATGGGCGCGTCCGTGGCCTACGAGATCGCCCATCGGCTCGAGGCGCACCACGGCACCGCCGCCGCACTTCTGATGGTCTCCTGCCGCAAGCCCCCTCACCTGGTCGCCCCGCGCGGCCGGTGGCTGCGGGCTGCCGCCGACGGGCGGGTGCCGGCCGGTTCCCGGCCCGGCACAGACGCGGAACTCGTCGACGAGATAAGGCGCCTGGGTGGCACCGACGCCGCCCTGCTCGACGACGAGGACATGCGCGAGCTGCTGTTGCCCGCGATCCGCGCCGACTTCGAGGCCGTCGACCGGTACGCCGCCCGGCCGGGCGCGCCGCTCGGCTGCCCCGTCGTCGGCTACCTCGGGGCCGGCGACCCGGGCCTCACCGGCGAGGAGGTCGCCGAGTGGTCGAGTGTCGCGCCGAAGGGCTTCGACCTCAAAGCGCTGCCGGGCGGCCACTTCTACCTGACGGACCAGCGGGACGCCCTGCTGGAGGACATCCGCGCGCGGTTGGAACGGGTGCGATGAGCGTGGTGGTCCAACTCCGTACGCCGAGCGGGATCGGCGTGCTCGACAAGGCCGCCCTGCTGCTCCAGATCGTCGAGGAGGGCCCGGCCTCTCTGGGCGACTTCGTGAAGTGCAGCGGTCTGACCAGGCCGACGATCCACCGCCTCGCTCTCGCCCTGGAACGGCTGGGGTTGCTCGGCCGTGACTCGCAGGGCCGCTTCGTGCTCGGCTCTCGACTCGACCCGGCGGGGGTCCGGGTGCGCCACGACCGGCTGGCCGGGACCGCCGGGCCCTTCTTGTCCGAACTCCACCAGGAGACCGGCCTCGATGCCCGACTGCACCGTCGCTGGGACGGCCTGCAGGTGTGTGTCGCGGCGTGCACCGGATCGGGCGACGCGGGGAACGTGCCGCTCGGCACACCGCGGCCGGCCTCCACGGGGCCCGTCGCCCAGGTGCTCCTGGCCTGGGCGGAACCCGACGCGGTATTCCACGGCCTGAACCACGCTCGCTTCACCGCGGCCCAACTCGCCCTCGTGCGCCGCCGGGGCTGGGCCTACGGGCCGGACCGGATGCTGCCCGGGAGCGTCACCTACGCCGCTCCGGTGCGCGGTCCCGACGCCCGGGTGGTGGCCGCGCTGGCCCTGACCGGTCCCGCCGACCGCATGCCCGAGGCACCCGAACGCAGGATCAGCGTCCCACTGTTCGACTCGGTGGCCGCCGTCGGTGACGCCATGTCTCGGCTTCGTGGGGATTTCCGCCCGCCGACGGAGCCCGGCTGGTGAGAATTCCTGCGCGGTGATGGCAGGTTGCTGTCGTCGGCGTTGTGGGGAATACCGTGCTGGCCGCACGATTCAACCGCGATTGGAAACCTGCCGCGAAACTCATTGGCGGCGCCCGGCTGGGAAGAGGTATTGGCGTGACGACTGCCATCCGTGACGAGCGTATGGAAACCATCAAGGAAATCGTCTGCGACATTCTTGAGATCGAGGAGGACGAGGTCACCGAGGTCAGCCTTTTCAAGGAGAATCACGGCGCCGACTCGCTGCGCGCGATCGAGATCCTCGCCGCCCTGGAAAAGCAGTTCGGCACCGTCATCAACCAGAGCGAGCTGCCGCGCATGGTGAATCTCAAGGGCGTCTACGACGTCGTCGCGGAGTCGGCCGGCTGGTAGTCGAATCCGCGTCGCGGACTGGGAGGTTTGCATGACGACGGCAGTGCGCGGCCCCGGCGGGACACGGCCGGAGCGGCATCGGGTGGTCCTCACCGGGCTCGGGGTGGTCTCCAGCATCGGACTCGGTGCGAAGGAGTTCCTCCAGGGGCTCAGGGAGGGCCGCAGCGGAGCTCGGCCCATCACGGTGTTCGACACCGAGGGCTTCGCCTACGCGAACGGGTGCGAGATCACCGACTTCGACCCGCGGGACTGGATCAGGACACTGGAGCCCGAACAGCTCGGCAGGGCCGCGCAGTTCTCGACGGCGGCCTCCCGGATGGCCCTGGAGGACTCCGGACTGGACCTGGACCGGCTGCGCGCCCGACGCGGGCTGATCTCCATCGGCACCACCGACGGCGAGAGCTACGACCTCGACCAGCTGGTCGAGAGTGAACTCGCCGACGGCATCGGGGCGTTCACGTCCACGGTCGCCCGGCGCATCCCGGCCGGGCGACTGTCGGTCGCCGTCGCCCAGGAGTTGGGCCTGACCAACGTGGAGGCGCTCACCATCCCCACCGCGTGCTCGGCGGGCAACTACGCCATCGGCTATGGTTTCGACGCGGTCAGCTCGGGCGAGGCCGACTTCGCCTTCTGCGGCGGCGCGGACGCGATGTGCCGCAAGACCTTCACCGGTTTCTACCGCCTGGGCACCATCGCGCCGGACCGCTGCCAGCCGTTCGACGCCGACCGCAAGGGCATCCTCACCGGTGAAGGCGCGGGCGTACTGGTCCTGGAGCGGCTGGAGTCCGCCCTGGAGCGCGGCGCCCACATCTACGCCGAGGTACTGGGCTACGGACTCAACTGCGACGCCCATCACCAGGTGGCGCCCGCTCAGAACAGCGTCGCGGACCTGATGCGGCTCGCCCTGGACAACGCGGGGGTCGCCCCGCACGAGGTGGACCTCGTCTCGGCGCACGGCACCGGCACCAGTGCGAACGACATCACCGAGGCGGGCGCCATCCGCCAGGTCTTCGGAGACACCCCGCCGCGCACGGTCTCCATGAAGTCGATGCTCGGTCACGCCATGGGCGCGGCCAGCGCGCTGGGCGCCATCGGCTGCGCCCTCGCCATCGAGAACCGCTTCATCCCGCCCACCATCAACCATGTCACCACCGACCCCGAGTGCGCCGTGGACTGCGTGCCGAACGAGGCCGTGGCGGCCGACCTCCGGGTCGTCCAGAACAACGGCCTCGCCTTCGGCGGGAACAACGCGGCGGTGCTGCTGGGCCGGTACGACCCGACCGCGGAGGCGTCATGACGAACCGCCCCATCATCGGCATGGGCGCGGTCGCGTCCATCGGCACGGGTGTCGACCAGCTCTTCGACGCCCTGTGCCGGGGCACCACCGGGCGTGCCGAACTGCGCGGCTTCGACCGCACCAGGTTCCGCGCCCAGCATGCCTACGAGGTCGACGACCGCCCGGCCCCGGGCGAGGACGTACCCGCTCGTGCCACCCGGCTGCTGCTCGACGCCGTCGGGCAAGCCGCCGCCGACGCGGGGCTCGGCGAGGACCTCAGCGGCATCCCGGTTCTGGTCGGCACCGGTCTGCGGGAACTGCGCTCCATGGAGCTGTGGTGGCGCGACGGCGTCGGTTTCACCGAAACCGGGCTGCACTTCGGCACCGCGCTGCGGGAGCGATTCCAGGCCGACGTCAGCCACACCTTCTCCAACGCCTGCTCCGCCTCGCTGTACGCGCTGGCGCTCGCCTGCGACCTGCTTGCGCAGGAGGGCGAGGGCGCGCCCGACACGGTCATCGTGGCCGGCGTCGACGTGCTGACCGAGTCCATGTACGGGCTGCTGGAACGCGTGCACCCCCAACCCCCGGACCGAGTGCGTCCGTTCGACCGCAACCGCACCGGCGTCCTGATGGGCGACGGCGCCGCCGCGATCGTGCTGCGCCGCACCGACGAGGGCGCCGACCGGGTGTACGGGCGGCTGCGCGGGGTGGCCGTGAACTGTGACGCGTACCACGTGACCGCCCCCTCCCCGGAGGGCATCGCCGAGGCTATGCGCGCAGCGCACGACGCGGCGGGGGTCAAGGCCTCCGACATCGACCTGGTGATGGTGCACGGCACCGGCACCCTGCTCAACGACGAGGCGGAGGCCGCGGCGCTGCGCGAGGTGCTCGGCGACGCAGCCGGGACCCCGCTGATGACCGCCGTGAAGTCCATGACCGGGCACACCTCCGGCGCCTCCGGGCTGTTGGGCCTGGTCGTCGGGGTCCGCGCGCTGAGCGAGGGGCGGGTGCCGCCGACGGTGGGCCTGGACGACCCCGTCGACGAGGCCGCCGATTTCCGCTTCGTCACCGGCCAGGCCGCCACCGGTCAGCGGCTGGAGCTGGCCCAGTTCAACGCGTTCGGATTCGGCGGCATCAACGCCGTGGCCATTGTGGAGGGCCCCCGATGACACCGACCACGCCGACCTGTGCGACCACCAGGGCCACCGTGCTCGTCACCGGCGCCGCCGTGCTGCTGCCGGGCGCCGACTCCGTACAGGCCCTGGTCGACGGACCGGACCCGGTGGGCGCGCCCGTTGCCCCGGCCGACCTCGTCGGCCGCAAGGGGCTGCGCTACAAGGACCGGGCCACCCAACTCGCGTACGCGCTCAGCGCGGCCGGGCTGAGGGACGCCGGACTGCTCGACGAGGAGGGCCTGACCGTGCCCGCCACGAGCACCGGCATCGTCGCCAGCTCCAACTTCGGCAACCTGGACACGGTGGCGCGGGCCCTGGACACCATCCGTGAGGAAACCGTCACGGCCACCAGCCCGATGGACCTGCCGAACGCCTCCAGCAACGTCATCGCCTCCTCGGCGGCGATCCGCTTCGGGCTGCGCGGCCCCAACCTGATGGTCTGCAACGGCGAGACCTCCGGCCTGGACGCCGTGCACTGGGCGGTCACCATGATCGCCGCGGGCCGGGCCGAACGCTTCCTGGTGCTGGGCGTCGAACCCGACAACGAGGTGGTGCGCCGCCTTCTCGGCGACCGCAGGAGCGTGGACGGTGGGGCCGCCCTGGTCCTGGAGTCCGCGGCCGCGGCCGGCGAGCGCTCCGCCACGGTGCGCGCCGAAGTCGGTGCTTACCGCAGGGGAGCGGGTGAACCGGACGGCACGGGCCTGCGCTGGGAGTTGCCCGAGCACCTCGGCGTCGGCTCCGGCGCCCTCGGGGTACTCCAGGTGGCCGCCGCCGTCGGCCGCTTCGACGCCGGGCTGCGCGAGCCGGTGCGGGCCGTGACCGGCGGCGAGGGCCACGACGCCTGCGCGGACCTGCTGCTCCTGGCCCCGCAAGCGGCTTGAGGAGGAGGACGATCCCCGTGGACAACGACGTCGACCCGCGCCCCGTCTCGGTACGGCAGCGCACCCAGTCCGACGGGCCCCGGGTGCTGCTGCTGCACGGGCTCGCCGCCAACGACAGCGTCTGGGAGCGCGCCGTGCCCCTGCTCGCGGCGCACTGCCAGGTGTGGACCGCGCGGCTTCCCTGGCGCACCGAGACCGTCGACGGCCTCGGCGCGCAGCCCGACCTCGCGGGCCGCCTCGCCGAGGCGCTCGCGGCGGTGCCCGGCGGCCCGCAGGTGGTCGTCGCCCACTCCATGGCGGCCAACGTTCTCCTCGACCTCCTCGACCGCAGGCGGCGCGAGGGGGTTGACGGGGCCGGCGCGCTCGGCATCCGGGCCATGGTCCTGGTCTCACCGTTCTACCGGGCCCGCGCCGAGGAGTTCGACTGGGACACCATCAGCTACTACCTCAACGACTTCCACCTGATCATGGAGGCCGGGATCCGTGCCCACTCGGCCCGCCGCTCGCCCTTCGACGTGCAGCGTGCCATGGCCGAGCGGGTACGGGACCGGATCGGCCCCTACGGGTGGATGCGCTTTTTCGACCTCTACCTGCGCACCCCGACCCTGGACATCGGCCGGTTGACCCTCCCCGTGCTGGTCCTGGCCGGTGAGACCGACTTCGCGGCCCCGCCCGAGGAGGGCCTGGCGCTGGCCGGCGTCCTCCCCGAGGCCGAGGTCCGTGTCCTGCCCGGCTGCGGACACTTCCCGATGCTCGAGGCGGCCGAGGACTTCGCCGCCGAGGTGGGCGGCTTCGTCCGCGCGTACACCGCGGCCTCTCCCGAGCGGAGCGGCGCATCCCTCAACACCCTGGAGCTCCAGCGATGACCCTCGTCACGGACACCGCAGTCAAGGAACTGCTCACCACCGCCACCACCACGCAGGTGCGTCCTCGCTACGAGGGCTCCAACATCTGCACCTGGATCGGCTTCAAGCACGTCAACTACATGGTCGAGGAAGCGGTTCTGGACACGTTCCGCCAGGCCGGGCTCCCCGCCCGCGCCCTGTACGAGGAGCACGGCCTCGGCCTCGACCTGGTCGGCCTCGACACTCGCATCCTGCACGCCTTCCACATGGACGACGTCGCCGAGGCCGTGGTCGTGCCGTGGACCAAGGACGACGACACCACTTTGGGGTTCAAGGTCACCATCGAGGTCGAGCGCGACGGCGAGCGGGTCAAGGCCGTCACCTCCAAGGTCCGCGTCTCGCTCCGGCGGGACACCTACCTGGAGGCGGCCGGCGAGGTCCCCGAGCCGCTCGCCCGGTTCGCAGTGGCCGCGCTGGGCGACGACCTGGAGCGCGAAGCGGGCACCGCGGCCCCGAACGAGGAGGCGATCCTCGCCTCGCTGACCGAGGGGCGGAACGCATACGCCTGGAAGTGGAACATCCCGTACCCGTACTGCCACTTCACCGAGCGCATCCAGATGTCCGGCTACCTGCGGCTGATGGAGGAGGGCAAGGACCGTTTCGTGGCCGACCGCGGCATCTCCATCAAGACCCTGCTCGACGACCGCCGCTGGATCCCCGTGGTGCCGCGCTCCGACATCCGCATCCTCGACGAGGCGTTGATGGAGGAGGACCTGTACACCGTCTACACGGTGGAGGAGGTCTTCAAGGACTTCACGTACACCTCGCGCATGGACTGGTACGTGCTGCGCGACGGCAAGCTGGTGAAGACCGCCACCGGGCGCATCGTGCACGGCTACGCGCTGATCGAGAACCGCCGCGACTGGAAGCTGGTCAACTTCGACCAGCGGGTCCTCGACGCCCTCAACGGCAAGGCCACGCGGGCGTGACACAGAACGGGGTGCACGAGGAGCCCGGGGGCGGCGCCCCCGGAAGCCTCGTGCTGATCGAGAGCCAGGGCGCCGGAGAGCCCGCCGGTTTCCGGCGGGACGCGGTCGTCCAGCTGCGCCAGGGCCGGTCCACCGTCCTGTTCCTCGTGCAGGACGGCGTGCTGCTCGCGGTGGCGGGCAGCGACGCCGACCTGGACCGCTTCCAGGAGGAAGGCGGGGTCCTGGCCGCGGACGGCTTCTCGCTCACGCAGCGCGGGCTGGACGACGCGAGACTCCGCCCCGGGCTGCGGGTGGCGGGCATGGACGACGTGGCGGCCTGGGTCCTCGACCCGACGACCCGGGTGGTGTGGCACTGAGTGGCCAGGAGCATTCCGCACACCGACGTGTTGCTCACTCTCATGGGCGCGCCCCACGCCTCGGACCAGGTCACCAGCGCCCTCCGGCTCGCCCAGGCGCTGCTGGAGCGCGGTGCGTCGGTGCAGGTGTGGACCTGCGGGTACGCGACGCTGCTGACACAGCGCGGCCAAGGCCCGGACAAGCCCCGGAACCTGGCCGACTGGAACGGGAGTTACCTGTCCCCGCCGGGCCTCGCCGGGGAACTCCTCGCCGCCTTCCCGGACCGTCTTCACTGGTACGGCTGCCGGTTCTGCAGTGACGACCGGGGGGTGACCGAGCACCTGCCGCAGGTGGTGCTCAGGCCGCCCGCCGGCTACGCCGCCAACGTCGCCGCATCCGACAAGACGCTTCTCGTCGGAGTGATCTGATGGACGAACAACAACGCGTTCTCGCGATCGTGGAGCGCGGCTACCGGGGTGCCCTGGAGAAGCAGTTCTTCGACGAGCTGTACCTCGCTACCGAGCTGCACCGTCAACTCGGGGGGCTGGACCTGCTGTTGCGGGGATCGGCGGCCAGCTACGCACTGGCCGCGGTCCCGCCGCCGGCCCTGCGCGTCGGAAACCGCTCGATCGCCACCCTGAGCGATCCGCGAAGCGGGCTGCGGGGGCTGCTCGACGCGGGCGTCGGCGTCTGGGTCGAGGAGCCCGCGCTCACGGCGCTCGGCTCGCCCCGACCGGTGCTGGAGGGGATCCGGCTCGCCGGCAAGGACGAGATGGCGGCGCGCTGGGGGGAGTACCGGATGGTCTTCTTCCTCTGATCCCGGGCGCGCCCGCCGGGCGTCGCCGACCGAGCGGGCCGCGCCCGCTCCCCAGACCTCGACCTGCTCAACGGAAGGAACAAGTGACGGTCATGACCACTGTCACCACGGGCACCAGACACCCGGTGATCACCGCCTGGTCGGCCGTGTCGCCGTACGGCATCGGCAGGGACGCGTATGCCGAGGGCCTGCGCGAACGGCGCGCCACCGTCACCGGCCTCGACGTCGAGAGCGGCATCACCCCGGACGGCGTCGGCTGCCTGGTGCCGGGCTTCGACGTCCGCAAGGCGCTCGGCAGGAAGGGCACCCGGTCCATGGACCGGGTCACAGGGCTCGCGGTCGCCGCGGCCGGCGCGCTGCTCGACGACGCCGCGCGAAACCGCGCCGTCGGCACCGGAGAGGGCGCCGCCTTCGTCCTGGGCACCACCACCGGCAGCGCCCAGTCGATGATGGACTTCACCCGGGACTCGTTCACCTCACAGCAGCCCTTCTTCGTCGACCCGGCCCGCTTCCCCAACACCGTGATGAACTGCGCGGCTGGACAGAGCGCCATCTGGTACGGGCTCAAGGGCCCCAACGCGACCATCGCGGGCGGTCGCACGGCTGGGCTGCACGCCCTCAACTATGCGCGCCGCCTGCTCGGCTCCGGTCGGGCTCGCACCGTGCTGTGCGGCGCTGCCGAGGAGTTCTCGCAGGCCCGGGCCTGGTTGGAACACCACAGCGCGGAGCCGGAGACCGACCGCGGCCAGGTGCCCCCGCTCGGCGAGGGCTGTGCGATGTTCCTGCTCGAACCGCCGGGCCCGGCCGACCCCGAGCAGCCGGTGCTCGCCGAGGTGCGCGCCGTAGAACTCGGTGTCGTCCTCGACGGCGACCCCGCCCCCGCCCTCGTCGCCTGCCTGCGTGCGGCGCTGCGCCGGGCCGGTGCCGAGCCGGCCGAGGTGGCAGCCGTCGCCCGCTGCGGCGCCCCCGGCCGGGAAGGCGCCGGCGAGGCGGCGGCGGTGCGCGAGGTGTTCGGCGGCCACGAGGTCGCCGACTGCACGCCCACTCCACTGATCGGTGACACCGGTGCCGCGGCCGCCGCCTTCCAGACGGCCGCGCTCCTCTCGTACGCGGCCGACCGGCCGGACGGACGGATCGGCGTGATCACCTCCGTTGACCGTGCCGGCAGTGTCGGCTGCGCCCTGCTCGGCCTGCGCTGAGCGACCTCCTGCCCAACCCATCGAACCAAGGGAACTCACATGCTGGACAAGGAAGAACTGCGCACTCTCGTGGCCGAGGTGCTGGACGTCGACGTCGCCGCGATCACCGACGAGGCGAAGTTCGTCGACGACCTGGAAGTCGACTCGCTGATGGCCCTGGAGGTCGTCGTGGTCCTGGAGAAGAAGTACGGCATCAAGCTGCCGGAGTCCGATCTCAAGCAGATCGTCAACCTGCAGAGCGCCTACGAGCTGCTGCTGAGCAAGTCCGCAGCGGTGCGGGCCTGATGGCCGCGGCCAGTCCGCTCACCGGGACGGTCGAAGCGCTGCCCGGCGAGGACGAGTTCGCCACCGCGGCCCGGTTCGAGGTGGGCTCCGGCGAGACCGTGCTGCCAGGGCACTACCCCGGCTTCCCGATCTTCCCCGGAGTCTGCCTGGTGGAGGGCACCCACCAGGGCGCGCTGGCCACCGCGCCGAAGGGCGCGAAGGGCGCGGCGCTGGTCGCCGTCGAGTCCACCCGGTTCACCGGGCCGGTCTTTCCCGGAGACCGGGTGGACATCGCCATGCGGTGGAAGCAGACGGCCGACGGCCAGTGGCAGTGCCGGGCCAACCTCAGCACCGCCGGCGGCCCGGCCGCCAGCGTGCGGCTGCGCTACGCCGCGCGCCGCAGTGAGGAAGCGCAGCGGTGATCGGACAGCGTGAGATACGGGCCCGGCTGCCGCACCGCTTCCCGATGCTGCTCGTCGACCGGCTCACCGAGGTCGTGCCCGGCGAGCGGCTGGTCGCGCTGAAGGCGGTCAGCTGCAACGAGCCGTGGTACGAGAAGCTGGGCCCGGACAGCGCCGAGGAGGACTTCGCGTACCCGTCCTCGCTGCTCGTGGAGTCCTGGTGCCAGGCCGCGGGCGTCCTCGCCACCTGGGACGCGCCCAACCCCGACGTGCTGCAGGGCCGGGTGATGCTCTTCGGTGGCATGACCGGGGTCGAGTTCCACCGGCCTGTGCTGCCGGGCGAGGTCCTGACGCACCGGGTCCGGCAGAGCCACCTGATCGACGACAACGTGCTGTTCGAGGGCGAGTCCCTGTCGGGGGACGAGACGGTGATGACCGTGGAGCGGATCGTCATGGCCTTCCGTCCCGCCTCAGCGCTGCGGCCCACCGATGGCTGACGACCCGTCATAGAACAAGGAACGTGAGATGACTGAGAGCACGAGAACCCCGCCGGTGGCGCTGGTCACCGGTGGTTCGCGCGGCATCGGCCGGGCCACGGTCCGCGCCCTCGCCCGCGACGGCCACGATGTGGCCTTCTGCTACCGCTCGGACGACGAGGCGGCCCGCGTCCTGGAGAAGGAGGCCGACGCGTGGGGCGTCCGGGTGCTGGGCACCCGCGTCGACGTCGCCGACGGCGCCGCGGTGCGCTCCTGGATCGAGACCGTCGAGGAGACCCTCGGTCCCATCGACGCGTGCGTCACAGCCGCCGGCATCACCCGCGACAACCCGCTCGTCCTCATGGAGGACGAGCAGTGGCGGCAGGTCCTGGACACCAATCTGGACGGCGTCTACCACGCCTGCCGCGCCGTGGTGTTCGGCATGATGAAGAGGCGCAGCGGTGCCATCGTCAACATCTCCTCGGTGGCCGGGGTCTACGGGCACGGCACCCAGACCAACTACTCCGCCTCCAAGGCCGGGATCATCGGCTTCTCCCGCGCCCTGGCCAAGGAGACCGGACGCTCGGGGATCCGGGTCAACGCGGTGGCCCCCGGCTTCATCGACACCGACATGGTCGCCGAGATGAACGACAAGGCCCGCACGGACGCCCTCAAGTCGATCCCGCTGCGCCGCATGGGAACCGCCGAGGAGGTCGCCGACCTGGTGGCCTACCTGGTCTCGGACCGGGCCGCGTACATCACCGGCGCGGTGCTCCAGATCGACGGCGGCATCACCCTCTGACCTGCGGCTCCACCGGACAAGCCCGTACAGACGACCCTTGGAGACGGTGATGGCACGACGCGGACCGCGCTGGTACTTCAACTTCCGCAGCCCCTACTCCTGGATGGCCTACCGGGACCTGATGAAGCACTACCCGGACGTGGCCGAGGCGATCGAATGGCTGCCGTTCTGGGAGCCCGACGAGCAGACCATCGAGGAACTGGAGCGGGACAGAGTGCGGCTGCCCTACGTCCCGATGTCCAAGGAGAAGCATCTGTACATCCTCCAGGACGTACGGCGGCTCGCCCGGGCCCGTGACCTCGACATGGTCTGGCCGGTGGACACCGCGCCGCGCTGGGAGGTCGCGCACCTCGCCTACCTCGCCGCCGCACAGCTCGGCGTCGGACGGGAGTTCATCGACGCGACGTACCGGCGCCGCTGGGAGATCGGCGAGGACATCTCCGAGCCGGGCACCATGGTCTCGATCGGCGAGGAGATCGGCGTCGATCCGCAGGCCCTGGCGGACGCGCACCGCGACCCGGGGATCCGGGAGCAGGGCATGGCCGCCCTGAACTCCCTTCACCGGGACGGGGTGTTCGGTGTCCCCTTCTTCGTCGTCGGCTTCGAGAAGTACTGGGGCGTCGACCGGCTCCCGGATTTCGTGGAAACAGCGCGGGCCAAGATCGCGAAGTGACCGGCGCCGCGGAAAGCAAAGACTAGAAAGGTATGAGCAGAAATGGCGACCAATCCGTTCGAGGATGACAGCGCGAACTACTACGTGCTCGTCAACGAGGAGGGGCAGCACTCCCTGTGGCCCGCGTTCGCGGAGGTTCCGGCAGGCTGGACCGTGCGGCACGGCGAGGCGAGCCGGCAGGAGTGCCTCGACCACATCAACGAGAACTGGACCGATATGCGCCCGGCCAGCCTGGTCCAGGCGATGGGCGCCTGACCGGTACACCGGTTGCGGCGGTGGGCTCGGGGACGGGCGTTGGCACCTATCTGCCAACGCCCGTTCCCCGTCTTCGCGGCCGGTTGGCAGGTTGATGCAGTGGGCGTTGTCCGGAAATTGGCGCGGTGCGAGGGTTCAGTCGGCGCCCCGGAACCGTCGGTCGGAATTTCTCCGGATCCGGCTGTCGGGGATTGTTGGCTTTGTCTGCTAGGGGTGGATGAGAATCGTGCTTGGTGGAGACGGCATACCGCTGACCGCGGCCCAGGCCGGAATCTGGTACGCCCAGCAGCTCGACCCTGAGAACCCGGTCTTCAACGCCGCGGAATACCTGGAGATCCGCGGCAGCCTGGACACCTCCCTCTTCGAGCGGGCGCTGCGCCGACTCGTGCGGGAGACCGAGGCGCTGCGGATGCGTGTCGTCGAGGACGACGCGGGCCTGCGGCAGATCGCCCTGCGCGACCCCTCCTGGACCCTGGAGCGGAGGGACCTGCGTGGCGAGGCCGACCCGGACAAGGCGGCGGTGCAATGGATGCGCGGCCTGTTGTCGCAGCCCGTCGACCCGCGCCGTGACCTGCTGTTCCGCTTCGCGCTGGTGCGGGTGGCCGACGACCGCCACCTGTGGTTCTACCGCTACCACCACGTCACGGTGGACGGCTTCGCCGTCGCCGTGCTGGCCCGCCGTGCCGCCGCCGTGTACACCGCGTTCGCCAGTGGTCGTGAGCCCGAGGACAGCGGGTTCGGTTCGGTCGCCGACCTGGTGGCCGCCGACACCGCGTACCGCGCCGGCGAACGCTTCACCGCCGACCGCGAGTTCTGGCAGCAGCGGCTCGCCGACTGCCCGGAGCCGGTCGGCCTGTCCGACCGGTCGCCGGTCATGGCGCACGGACTGGTGCGCCACACCGAGTTCCTGCCCGGCGAGGCCGTGGAGGGCCTGCGGGACCTCGCCCGCGAGGTCGGCGTGACCTGGCCGGCCGCGATGATGACCGCCGCCGCCCTCTACCTCCAGCGCTCCACCGGCGTAGACGAGGTCGTGCTCGGCGTCCCGGTCTCCTGCCGCCTGGGCCGCGCCGCCCGCTCCGTGCCCGGCATGGTCTCCAACGTGGTGCCGCTGCGGGTGCCCGTCCGCCAGGGCGCCACTCTGGCAGAGCTGCTGACCCAGGTCTCGGCCGAACTGCGCGCCGTGGTGAAGCACCAGCACTACCGCTACGAGGACCTGGCCCGGGACCGCAGGCTGCTGAACGGCGGCGGGCGGCTCACCGGTCCCGAGATCAACATCATGATGTTCGACTACCAGTTGCGCTTCGGGGACTGCGCTGCGGTGGTGCACAACCTCTCCATCGGTCCCTCCGACGACCTCTCCGTCATCGTCTACGAGCGTTCCGACGGCCGGGGCCTGCAGGTCGACTTCGACGCCAACCCGGCGCTCTACTCGGACGCCGAGATCGCCGCCCACCAGCGCCGTTTCATGGGCTTTCTGGACCGGCTGGCCACGGCCGCCCCCGACACCGCCGTCGGGCGCCTCGACCTGGCCGCCGGCACCGAACGCGACGTCGTCCTGCGTGCCCACAACGACACCGCCCACCCGGTGCCGGACACCACCCTGACCGCGCTCCTGGAGGAGCAGGCCCGGCGCACTCCCGAGGCCGAGGCGCTCCGCTTCGAGGGCGACTCCCTCACCTACCGCGAACTGCACGCTCGCGCCGACCGGTTGGCCCACGTGCTGCGCACGCGCGGAATCGGTCCGGAGAGCCTGGTGGCGCTGGCCGTGCCCCGCTCACAGGAGCTGGTGGTCGGGCTTCTCGCGGTGCTGCGGACAGGCGCCGCCTACCTGCCCGTCGACCCCGACTACCCGACCGAGCGCATCCGGTTCGTGCTCACCGACGCCCGGCCGCTGCTGCTGCTCACCACCGCCGAGACGGCGCGGCGACTGCCGGACGGCCTGCCGGTGCCCTCGCTCGTCCTGGACGGGACCCGTACCGCGCAGCTGCTCGCCGCCCAGCCCGAGGAGCCTCTCGGCGGTCCCGTTCCGACCGGCGACCACCCCGCGTACGTGATCTACACCTCGGGCTCCACCGGCCGCCCCAAGGGCGCCGTCGTCTCGCACCGGGCCATCGTCAACCGGCTGCTGTGGATGCAGGACCGCTTCGGCCTCGGCGCCGCCGACCGGGTCCTGCAGAAGACGCCCTCCGGTTTCGACGTGTCGGTCTGGGAATTCTTCTGGCCGCTGATCACCGGCGCCACCCTGGTCGTCGCCCGTCCCGAGGGGCACAAGGACCCGGCGTACCTGGCCGAGGTGATCCGCACCGAGTCGGTCACCACCGCGCACTTCGTGCCGTCGATGCTCCAGTTCTTCCTCCAGGAGCCGGACGCGGTCCGCTGCACGGGCCTGCGCCGGGTCGTGTGCAGCGGCGAGGCCCTGCCCAGGGAGCTGTGCGACCGCTTCCTGCTGTCCCTGCCGGGGGCCCGTCTGTTCAACCTGTACGGGCCCACGGAGGCAGCCGTCGACGTGACCTGCTGGGAGTGCCCGCCGGCCACCGGTCCGGTGCCGATCGGCCGACCGGTCTGGAACACCCGCGCCCACGTGCTCGACTCGGCGCTGCACCCGGTCGCGCCCGGCGTTCCCGGTGAGCTGTACCTCGCCGGTGTCCAGTTGGCCCGCGGCTACCTCGGCCGCCCGGGGCTGAGCGCCGAGCGCTTCGTCGCCGACCCGTACGGGCCGCCCGGCAGCCGGATGTACCGCACCGGCGACCTGGCCCGCTGGGACGAGGACGGCGCGCTGGTCTACCTCGGCCGCACCGACGACCAGGTCAAGATCCGCGGGCTGCGCATCGAACTCGGCGAGATCGAGAACGTGCTCGCCCGGCACCCGGCCGTGCGCGCCGCCGCCGTGCTGGCCCGGGAGGACAAGGAGGGAGACCGGCGGATCGTCGCCTACCTGGTGCCGGTCGACGGCTCCACGCCCGACACCGACGCCCTCCTCGCGGACCTGGCCGCCGAACTCCCCGACTACATGGTCCCGTCGGCGTTCGTGGTCCTGTCCGAGCTGCCGGTGACCGCCAACGGCAAGCTGGACCGCAGGTCGCTGCCGGCGCCGGAGCGCGCCGCCTCCTCCGGGCGGGCCCCGCGCACGCCGCGCGAGGAGATCCTGTGCGAGCTGTTCGCCGAGGTGCTGGGCCTGCCGCGCACCGGCATGGACGACGACTTCTTCCACCTGGGCGGCCACTCCCTGCTCGCCAGCCGACTGATCGCCAGGATCCGCGCCACCCTCGGCGCCGAACTCACCATCCGCAGCGTCTTCGAGGCGCCCACGCCGGCTCTGCTGGAGGAGCGGATCGCAGGCGAGGTCAGTGAGGGCAACCCACTCGACGTGGTGCTGCCGCTGCGCCCGCACGGCAGCCGCCCGGCCGTGTTCTGCATCCATCCCGCCGGCGGGCTCGGCTGGTCCTACGCCGGGATCATCAAGCACCTCGACCGGGACGTTCCGGTGTACGCCCTGCAGGCCCGGGGCCTGAACGGTGTGGATGCCATGCCGTCCAGCTTCGGGGAGATGGCCGCCGACT
Source organism: Streptomyces sp. NPDC045022 (assembly GCF_056432605.1). Lineage (NCBI taxonomy): Bacteria > Bacillati > Actinomycetota > Actinomycetes > Kitasatosporales > Streptomycetaceae > Streptomyces > Streptomyces sp. NPDC045022. The sequence continues at coordinate 575,370 of NZ_JBWKIR010000002.1, read as the reverse complement.
ACATCGAGCAGATCCGCAAGGTGCAGCCACAGGGGCCCTACCACCTGCTCGGTTACTCCTCCGGCGGCATCGCCGCGCACGTCATCGCCTGCGAACTGGTGGCGGCCGGCGAGGAGGTCGGGCTCCTCGGCATCCTCGACACCTATCCCGGGCAGCGGCTCGCGGAGCTGGGCGAGCAGGAGATCCTCGCCGACCTGCTGCGCTGGGTCGGCCACGACCGCCGCTACCTGGGCCGCAAACCGCTCACGTACGACAAGGTCATGGGGATCCTGCGCAAGCTCGGCAGCTCGCTGGCCAGCCTCGAACCACACCACATCGAGGCCATCGGCCGGGTGTACGCCAACGGGCGCACGCTCGTCCACGAGGTCGAGCCCAGCCTCTACCCGGGGGACGCGACGGTCCTGGTGGCCTCCCTCGACAAGGTCGACATCTCCCCGACGCCGGAGACCTGGCGCCCGTACGTGGGGGGCGAGATCAAGGCGCACTACCTGGACCGCAACCACAACGACCTGATGAAGCCGGCGGCGCTGGCCGAGATCGGCCAGATCCTCGCGGCGGAGCTGCGCGAGATCGAGGCGGCCCGGATTGCGCCCGCGGCCGGCGGCTGACCGGGCCACGGCTCAACCGAGCGTCATTCAAGGGGGGTTGACATGATGAACGACACCGCGTGCGCGCTGCCGGACGCCGACCTGACGGAGCTGATCGAGGCCCAGGCGGCCCGTACTCCGCGGGCCACGGCCGTGGTCTTCGACGGCGAGTGGCTCACCTACGCCGAGTTCAACGCACGCGCCAACCGGCTCGCCCGGGTGCTGGTCGCCCGCGGCGCCGGGCCGGAGCGTCTGGTCGCGGTCAGCCTGCCGCGCTCCCTCGACCTCCTGGTCGCGCTGCTGGCCGTCCTCAAATCCGGGGCCGGGTACGTGCCGCTCGACCCCGACTACCCGGAAGAGCGGATCCGCTACATCCGCGAGGACGCCCGCCCCGCCCTGCACCTGGACGGCGAACTGCTCGCCGCGGTCGAGGCGGAGGCGGCCGGCCGGCCGGACGGCAACCTCCGCGATGCCGACCGTCTCTGCCCCCTGCGCCCCGAGCACCCGGCCTACGTGATCTACACCTCCGGCTCCACGGGCCGGCCCAAGGGCGTCCTGATCACCCGCCGCAACGTCCTCAACTTCCTGTCCTGCATGGCGGACCGTTTCCCCATGACGGGCGCGGACCGGGTGCTCGGCGTCACCACCGTCGCCTTCGACATCGCCGTGCTGGAGTTCTACCTGCCGCTGATCACGGGGGCCGGGCTGCTGCTCGCCCCGCGGGAGACCGTCATCGACCCGGCCCGCCTCGCCGCCCTCGCCACCGGAGGCGGCGCCACCCTCATGCAGGCCACCCCGTCCCTGTGGCAGGCCCTGACGGCCGAGCAGCCCGAGGCCCTGCGCGGGCTGCGGATGCTGGTCGGTGGCGAGGCCCTGGCGCCGTCCCTCGCGGACACGATGGGCGCCCTCGGCAGCCGGGTCACCAACCTCTACGGGCCGACCGAGACCACGGTCTGGTCCACTGCCGCGGCCGTTCCGGACGGGTCGGTGCTGCCCAACATCGGCGGCCCGATCTGGAACACCCGCGTCCACATCCTCGACGAGCGGCTGCGCCCGAGCGAGGAAGGCGAACTCTACATCGCCGGCGAGGGCCTGGCGCGCGGCTACCGCAACCGGCCCGACCTCACCGCCGAGCGCTTCGTCGCCGACCCGTTCGGCGCGCCGGGGGAGCGGATGTACCGCACCGGCGACCTGGCCCGCAGGCGTCCCGACGGTGAGGTGGACTACCTCGGCCGGGTCGACCACCAGGTCAAGGTCCGGGGTTTCCGGATCGAGCTGGGTGAGATCGAGTCGGTGCTCGCCCAGCACCCGGCCGTCGCCCAGACCGCCGTGGTCGCCCGCGAGGACCGCCCGGGTTCGCCGCTTCTCGCGGCCTACCTGGTCCCGGCCCCGGGCACCGTGTGCCCGTCCGCCGACGAGTTGCGCGAACTGGCCGCACGCTCCCTGCCGGACTACATGGTCCCGGGCGCCTTCGTCACCCTCGGCAGCTTCCCGCTGACGCCCAACGGGAAGCTGGACCGCAGGGCGCTGCCGGCGCCCGACTTCGCCTCCGCCGCCTCCGGCCGGGGTCCCCGGACCCCGCAGGAGGAACAGCTCGCGGGCCTGTTCGCCGACGTGCTCGCGGTGCCGTCGGTGGGCATCGACGACGACTTCTTCCACCTGGGCGGGCACTCGTTGCTCGCCACCCGCCTGGTCAGCCGGATCCGGGCCGCCCTCGGAGTCGAGCTCCAGGTGCGCACGGTCTTCGAGGCGCCCACGGTCGCCGCCCTTGCGGAGCGGCTGGGCGAGGCGGAGACGGCCCGCCCGGCGGTCCTGCCCGCCCTCCGTCCCGAGCGGGTACCGCTGTCGTTCGCGCAGCGCCGGCTGTGGTTCCTGAACCGCCTCGGCAACGGCGGTGCCGCCTACCACCTGCCTTACGCGTTGCGGTTGCGGGGTGTGGTGGATCGTGAGGCGTTGGCGGGCGCGTTGGGTGATGTGGTGGCGCGGCACGAGAGTCTGCGGACGGTGTTCCCGGAGGAGGGGGGTGTGCCGTGGCAGGAGGTGCTGGTGGGGGATGCGGCGCGGCCGGGATTGGAGGTCGTGGAGGTCGCGGAAGGTGTTGATCTGGAGGGGTTGCTGTGTGAGTACGCGGGTCGGGGGTTCGATCTCGCGGGTGAGCTGCCGGTGCGTGCGGTGTTGTTCGTGCTGGGTGGCGAGGAGCAGGTGCTGTTGCTGACGGTGCATCACGTGGCGGCGGACGGCTGGTCGTTGGTGCCGTTGGGGCGGGATCTGGCGGTGGCGTACGAGGCGCGGGTGGCCGGTGGGGTGCCGGGGTGGTCGGCGTTGGGGGTGCAGTACGCGGACTATGCGTTGTGGCAGCGGGAGTTGCTGGGTGAGGAGGGGGATCCGGAGAGTCTTCTGTCGCGTCAGCTGGGTTTCTGGCGGGAGGTGCTCGCGGGTGTGCCGGAGATGCTGGAGCTGCCCACCGACCGTCCCCGTCCCGCGATCGCCAGCCACCGCGGCGCCGGGCACGCCTTCGAGATCCCCGCCGCTCTCGGCCTGCGGCTCGGGACGCTGGCCAAGGACTCCGGCGCCACGTTGTTCATGGTGCTGCAGGCGGGTCTTGCGGCGTTGCTGTCGCGGATGGGCGCGGGTGAGGACATTGCGCTGGGCGGTGCGATCGCCGGGCGTCAGGACGAGGCGCTGGACGATCTGGTCGGGTTCTTCGTGAACACGTTGGTGTTGCGTACGGACGTGTCGGGTGATCCGAGCTTCCGTGAGTTGCTGGGTCGGGTGCGGGAGTGGGACCTGGCGGCGTACGCGCAGCAGGATGTGCCGTTCGAGCGGGTGGTGGACGCGCTGGCGGTGGATCGTTCGCAGGCGCGGCACCCGCTGTTCCAGGTGATGCTCGTCCTGCAGAACACCGCCGCCGCCGAACTGCGTATCCCCGGCGTGCACACCGAGATGAGCCGGGTCGACACCGGTGCGGCCAAGTTCGACCTGGCCTTCGAGATGACCGAGCACCCCGACGGGAGGATCGGTGGCCTGCTCGAATACGCCACGGACCTCTTCGACGCCGCCACCGTAGCGAGCCTCGCCACCCGCCTGGTCCGGCTCCTGGAGGCGGTGGCCACCGACCCCGCCGCCCCGGTCGGCGCGCACGACATCCTGGCCGAGCAGGAGCGCCACAACGTCCTGAGCGGCTGGAACGACGCGGTCGCGGCGCTTGAGCCGCTGACGGTGCCGGAGCTGTTCGCCCGCCGGGTGGCCGCCGCTCCCGGCGCGGACGCGGTGATCTCGGCCGACGGGATCCTCTCGGCCGCCGAACTCGACGCGCGGGCCGGTCGGTTGGCCCGCCGGCTGACGCTGCTCGGGGTGGGCCCGGAGTCACTGGTCGCGCTCGCCCTGCCCCGGTCCACCGTGGACCTGGTGGTCGCCGCGGTGGCGGTGTGGAAGGCCGGCGGCGCCTACCTGCCGGTGGACCCGGCCTACCCGGCGGACCGGATCGCGTACATGCTCGACGACGCCCGCCCGGCGCTCGTGCTGGCCACCGGCGAGACGGTGCTGGGGCTGCCGGAGGGCACCGAGGCCTTCCTGCTCGACGACGACACCGACACCGCCGACTGCGGCGGAGAGCCGGACAGCACACCCACGCCCGCGGTGCTGCCGGCGCACCCGGCGTACGTCATCTACACCTCGGGTTCCACCGGGCGCCCGAAGGGTGTGGTGGTGTCGCACGCGGGTGTGGCCAGTCTGCTGCACACCCAGGCCGAGCGCCTCGGTGTGGGGCCGGGCAGCCGCGTGCTGCAGTTCGCCTCGCCGAGCTTCGACGCGGCGTTCTGGGAACTGTGCATGGGCCTGCTGTCCGGAGCGGCTGTGGTGGTGGCCGGTGCCGCGGATCTCCAGCCGGGCGAGCCGCTGGCCGGCACGCTGCGCACGTACGGCGTCACGCACGCCACGCTGCCGCCGGTGGTGCTGGCGGCGATGGCGGCCGACGACGACCTGCTGCCGCAGGGCACCCTGGTGTCCGCCGGCGAGGCGCTCGCCGGCGAGGTCGCCGACCGCTGGTCGGTGGGCCGCGACCTGATCAACGCCTACGGGCCGACCGAGTCCACCGTCTGCGCCTCCATGAGCGGCCCGGTGACCGCCGGCACCGCGCCGCCGATCGGGCGGCCCGTCGACAACACCCGGCTGTACGTGCTCGACGCCGCGCTTCGGCCGGTGCCGCCCGGGGTGCTCGGCGAGCTGTACCTGGCGGGAGCGGGACTCGCGCGCGGTTACCTCGGGCGCCCGGGGCTGAGCGCGGAGCGGTTCGTCGCCTGTCCGTTCGGCGGGCCGGGCGAGCGGATGTACCGCACCGGCGACCTGGCGCGGTGGCGCCCCGACGGGCAGCTGGAGTACGCGGGCCGGGCCGACGACCAGGTCAAGATCCGCGGCTTCCGCATCGAACTCGGCGAGGTCGAGGCCGTACTGGCCCGGCACGAGACGGTCGGTCAGGTCGCCGCCCTGGTGCGCGAGGACCAGCCGGGCGTGAGGCACCTCGTCGCCTACGTCGTCCCGAGCCCCGGGGCCGAGGCGGTCGTCTCCGGGCTGCGCGCGTACGTGGGCGAGTCGCTGCCCGACTACATGGTTCCGGCAGCGATCGTGGTGCTCGACGCGTTCCCGCAGACCCCCAACGGAAAGCTGGACCGCCGGGCACTGCCCGCCCCCGACCTGTCCGCCGGCGGCGGACGGGCGGCGAGCGGGGCGCGCGAGGAGATCCTCTGCGGGCTCTTCGGTGAACTGCTCGGCCTGAGCGCGGTCGGCGCCGAGGACAGCTTCTTCGACCTCGGCGGCGACAGCATCATGTCCATCCAACTGGTCAGCCGCGCACGACAGGCCGGCCTCGTCGTCACCGCCCAGCACGTTTTCGAGCACAAGTCCCCGGCCGCGCTCGCACGGGTGGCCGTCAGCACCGGACAGACGGAAGTGGGCCCGCTCACCGCGGGCAGCGGCGTCGGCCGGGTACCCGCCACGCCGATCGTGCACTGGCTGCGCGACCGCGGCGGGCCCGTCGGCCGCTTCCATCAGTCCATGCTGCTGCACACCCCGGGCGGCCTCACCCAGGACCAGCTCACCGGCGCGGTGCAGGCCTTGCTGGACCGGCACGACGCGCTGCGCGCCCGCCTGGTGCGCGAGGACGACTGGGCGCTGGAGGTGCCCCAGCCGGGCACGGTCTCCGCGGCCGCGCTGATCCGCCGGACCGTGCTGCCCGGCGCGTCCGACAAGGTGCGGCGCGCGGCCATCGCCGCGAACGCCGAGTCGGCCGCCGGACGGCTCGACCCCGACGCCGGGGTGATGCTCCAGGCGGTCTGGTTCGACGCCGGACCCGACCGGAGCGGAAGACTGCTGCTGCTGGTCCACCACCTGGTCGTCGACGGCGTCTCCTGGCGCATCCTGGTGCCGGACCTCGCCGCCGCCTGCGACGCCCTCGCCCGGAGCGAGAAGCCGGCGCTGCCCCCGGTGGCCACCCCGCTGCGCGCCTGGGCCGAGGCGCTGGGCGAGGCCGCGGCCCGGCGTTCGGGCGAACTCGACCTGTGGCGCAGCCAGTTGGCGGGTGGCGACCCGATCCTGGGCAGCCGGCGCCTGGACCTCGCTCGGGACACCTTCGCCACCGAGAACACCCTGGAGCGGAGCCTGTCCACGGAGCACACCTCGGCCCTGCTGACCCAGGTGCCCGCCGCCTTCCACACCAAGGTCAACGACGTCCTGCTGACCGCCTTCGCGGTGGCCGTCGCGGACTGGCGGGAGCGGCGCGGGCGGGGCGGCGACCCAGCGGTGCTGCTCGACCTGGAGGGGCACGGCCGGGAGGACGTCGTGCCGGGCGCCGACCTGTCCCGCACCGTCGGCTGGTTCACCAGCCTGCATCCGGTACGCCTCGACCCGGGCAGCGCACATCGTGCCGGGTTCTGGAGGGGCGGGGCGGCCGTCGGCGAGGTGCTCAAGGCGATCAAGGAGCAGCTGCGCGCGGTGCCCGACGGGGGCATCGGCTACGGACTGCTCCGCTACCTCACGCCCGCCACACTGCTGCCGCACAGCTCACCGCCGCAGCTCGGCTTCAACTACCTGGGTCGCCTTCCGGCCGCCGACAGCGCCGGGCAGCCGTGGACCGCGGCCCCGGAGGCCGACGCGCTGGGCGGCGGCAGCGACCCGGGGATGCCGCTCACCCACGAAGTGGAGCTCAACGCGCTCACCGAGGACGGCCCCGACGGCCCACGCCTGGTGGCGACCTGGTCGTGGGCCAGGGACCTGCTCACCGAGGCCGAGATCGCCGACCTGGCCGACACCTGGTTCCGCGCCCTTGCCGTACTGGCCGACCACGCCCGCGTGCCCGAGGCCGGTGGGCGTACCCCCTCCGATCTGACCCTCGTCTCACTGTCCCAGGCCGAGATCGACCTGCTGGAAGCCGACTGGAGAACCTCGTAATGACCAAGCCGGGACTCGCCGACGTACTGCCGCTCACGCCGTTGCAGGAGGGGCTGCTCTTCCACGCCCTGTACGACGAGCACTCCGCCGATGTCTACACCGTGCAGCTGGTCTTCGACCTGGAGGGCGCGCTCGACGCGGCCGCCCTGCGAGCGGCGGCCGAGGCGCTGCTGCGCCGCCACCCCAACCTGCGCGCGGGGTTCCGCCACGAGGGGCTCAGCCGCACCGTGCAGGTCGTTCCGCAGACGGTGGAACTGCCCTGGACGGAGACCGACCTGTCGACCGAGACGGACCCGGAGCGGCGAAGCGCCGAACTCGACCGGCTGATCGCCGCCGACCGGGCCGAGCGCTTCGACCTCAGTCGGCCACCCCTGCTGCGCTGCGCCCTGTTCCGGCTCGGCGAAGGCAGTCACCGCCTGGTCCTGACCAAGCACCACATCCTGATGGACGGCTGGTCCATGCCGGTCCTCGTCCGCGAGCTGTTCGAGCTGTACGCGAACCGTGGTGACGAGAGCGCGCTGCCGACGGTCACCCCGTACCGCCAGTACCTCGGCTGGCTGAACGCCCAGGACAAGGACGCGGCCGAGGCGGCCTGGAGCGAGGCGCTCGCCGGACTCGACGGGCCGAGTCTGCTCGCGCCCGCCGACGCGCCGCCGGTCACGGTGCCGCCGCGGCATCTCACCGTGGAGCTTCCGGCGGAGCTGACCGAGCGCCTGCGGGCGCGGGCGCGGCAGCACGGGCTCACCCTCAACACCCTGCTGCAGGGCGCCTGGGCGCTGTTGCTGAGCAAGCTCACCGGTCGCGACGACGTCGTCTTCGGCGCGACCGTGTCCGGCCGGCCGCCGGAGATCCCGGGCATCGAGTCGATGGTCGGCCTGTTCATCAACACGCTTCCGGTGCGCATCGAACTGCCGGCCGCCGAGCCGCTCGCGGACGCCCTGAAGCGGCTGCAGTCCCGGCAGGCCGACCTGATGGCCCATCAGCACCTGGGGCTGACCGAAGTGCAGCGTGTCGCCGGGCACGGCACCCTCTTCGACACCATCGCGGTCTTCGAGAACTACCCCCTCGACCCCGCCGAGCTCCAGCCCGCCGGCGGTGACCTGGAGCTCACCGCACTGCGCGCCACCGACGCCACCCACTACGCGCTCGGGGTCATCGCCGACGTGGCCGACGGCTGCCTGCGGATGCGCCTGGACTACCGCCCCGACCTCTTCGGGACCGAGACGGTGCGCCGCGTCGGTGAGCACCTGACGCGGATCTTCGAGGCCTTCGCCGCGGACCCGACCAGGCCGACCGGCCGCTACGACATCCTCGGCGAGGAGGAGCTGCGGCGCATCGTCGAGGAGTGGAACGAGCGCGGCGAACGGTGCGCGCCGGTCGCCCCGAACACCGTCTCCACCCTCTTCGCCGTGCAGGCCGCCCGCAGCGCCAGGGCCGTCGCCGTCACGTGCGGCGACGAGCAGCTGACGTACGCGCAGCTCGACGCGCGCGCCAACCGGCTGGCCCGGCTGCTGATGCGGCGCGGCGCGGGACCGGAGCGGTTCGTGGCGCTCGCCTTGCCGCGCTCCCCCGACCTGGTGGTCGCCGTCCTCGCGGTGCTCAAGTCGGGTGCGGCATACGTGCCGTTGGACCCCGCCTACCCCGCGGACCGGCTCGCCTACATGCTGGCGGACTCGCGCCCGGTCCTGCTGGTCTCCCGCTCGGACACGGGCCTGCCCGACGGGCTCGGCGACACCGAGCGGCTGCTGCTCGACGCACCGGACACCCAGGCTGCGCTGGCCGCGGAGCCGGTCACCGACCCGGGCGTGCGCGTGCTTCCCCACCACGCCGCGTACGTGATCTACACCTCGGGTTCCACCGGCCGCCCCAAGGGCGTGGTGGTCCCGCACCAGAACGTCATCCGCCTCTTCGGCGCCACCAAGCACTGGTTCCACTTCGGTCGCGAGGACGTGTGGACCCTCTTCCACTCCTACGCCTTCGACTTCTCGGTCTGGGAGTTGTGGGGCCCGCTGCTGCACGGCGGCCGGCTCGTCGTCGTGCCGCACGAGGTCACCCGGTCCCCGGAGGACTTCCTGCGGCTGCTCGTCGACGAACGGGTCACGATCCTCAACCAGACCCCCTCGGCGTTCTACCAGTTGATGCGCGCCGACCGCGAGAACCCGCAGCTCGGGGACGGGTTGACCCTGCGGCACGTCGTGTTCGGCGGCGAGACGCTCGACCTGTGGCGGCTCGCGGACTGGTACACCCGCCACGACGACCGCGCCCCCGTCCTGGTCAACATGTACGGCATCACCGAGACCACGGTGCACGTCAGCCATCTCGAACTGGACGCGCCGGGCGCCGCGGCCGGCCCCGGAAGCATGATCGGCGGCGCCATCCCGGACCTGCGGATCTACGTGCTCGACGGCGGCCTGCGACCCGCCGCACCCGGCGTCGCCGGGGAGATGTACGTCGCCGGCGCCGGGCTGGCGCGCGGCTACCTGGACCGGCCCGACCTCACCGCCGAGCGCTTCGTCGCCGACCCGTTCGGCGCGCCGGGGGAGCGGATGTACCGCACCGGCGACGTGGCCCGCTGGACGGGAGACGGCGCCCTGGAGTTCGTGGGCCGGGCCGACGACCAGGTCAAGGTCCGGGGTTTCCGGATCGAGCTGGGCGAGATCGAGTCGGTGCTCGCCCAGCACCCGGCCGTCGCCGAGGTCGCCGTGATCGTCCGCGAGGACCAGCCGGGCGACAAGCGGATCGTCGCCTACCTGGTCCCGTCGCCCGGACAGGACGGCGAACTGCCGAACGTGCGCGCACACGCCGCCGAGAACCTGCCCGACCACATGGTCCCGGCCGCCTTCACCACTCTCGAACACCTGCCGCTGACCGCCAACAGCAAGCTGGACCGGGCGGCGCTGCCCGCCCCCGACGTCGCGGGCTCCGCCTCCGGGCGGCCACCGCGCGACGCCCGCGAGGAGATCCTCTGCGGCCTGTTCGCGGAGGTGCTCGGCGTCGAACGGGTCACCGTCGACGACGACTTCTTCGAACTGGGCGGGCACTCGTTGCTCGCCACCCGCCTGGTCAGCCGGATCCGTACGGCCCTGGGCGCGGAGCTCGCCATCCGCACCCTCTTCGAGGCACCCACGGTCGCCGCGCTGGCGGAGCGGATCGGCGAAGCGGACGAGGCACGCACCGCGCTGCTGCCCGCCGAACGCCCCGCCCGGGTGCCGCTGTCGTTCGCGCAACGGCGGCTGTGGTTCCTGGACCGCCTGGAGGGCGCCGGCGCCACGTACAACATCCCGTTCGCGTTGCGGTTGCGGGGTGTGGTGGATCGTGGGGCGTTGGCGGGCGCGTTGGGTGATGTGGTGGCGCGGCACGAGAGTCTGCGGACGGTGTTCCCGGAGGAGGGGGGTGTGCCGTGGCAGGAGGTGCTGGCGGGGGATGCGGCGCGGCCGGGATTGGAGGTCGTGGAGGTCGCGGAAGGTGTTGATCTGGAGGGGTTGCTGTGTGAGTACGCGGGTCGGGGGTTCGATCTCGCGGGTGAGCTGCCGGTGCGTGCGGTGTTGTTCGTGCTGGGTGGCGAGGAGCAGGTGCTGTTGCTGACGGTGCATCACGTGGCGGCGGACGGCTGGTCGCTGGTGCCGTTGGGGCGGGATCTGGCGGTGGCGTACGAGGCGCGGGTGGCCGGTGGGGTGCCGGGGTGGTCGGCGTTGGGGGTGCAGTACGCGGACTATGCGTTGTGGCAGCGGGAGTTGCTGGGTGAGGAGGGGGATCCGGAGAGTCTTCTGTCGCGTCAGCTGGGTTTCTGGCGGGAGGTGCTCGCGGGTGTGCCGGAGATGCTGGAGCTGCCCACCGACCGTCCCCGCCCCGCGATCGCCAGCCACCGCGGCGGCATGCTGACCTTCTCCGTAACTCCTGGACTCCACCGCTCGCTGGCCGCCCTGGCGGGCGAGTCGCGCGCCACGTTGTTCATGGTGCTGCAGGCGGGTCTTGCGGCGTTGCTGTCGCGGATGGGCGCGGGTGAGGACATTGCGCTCGGTGGTGCGATCGCCGGGCGTCAGGACGAGGCGCTGGACGATCTGGTCGGGTTCTTCGTGAACACGTTGGTGTTGCGTACGGACGTGTCGGGTGATCCGAGTTTCCGTGAGTTGCTGGGTCGGGTGCGGGAGTGGGACCTGGCGGCGTACGCGCAGCAGGATGTGCCGTTCGAGCGGGTGGTGGACGCGCTGGCGGTGGATCGTTCGCAGGCGCGGCACCCGCTGTTCCAGGTGATGCTCGTCCTGCAGAACACCGGCGGCATCGCCCCCGAACTGCTCGGCCTGGACGTCGAGTCGATCCCCGTCGGCACCGGCGCCGCCAAGTTCGACCTCGGCCTGGAGTTCACCGAGCGGGCCTCCGGCGGCCTCGACGGCCTGGTCGAGTACAGCAGCGACCTGTTCGACCACGCCACCGTCGCCCTGCTGGTCGACCGCCTGCTGCGGCTGCTGGCCGCCGCCGTCGCCGACCCAGGCGCCCCGATCGGCGAACTCGACATCCTGACCGCGCAGGAGCGGCGGCAGATCCTGACCGACCAGGGCGACGCCGCGCGGGAGATCGAGCCGCTGACCGCCGCCGACCTGTACACGCGCCGGGTGGCCGCGGAGCCGCAGGCGCCCGCCCTGGTGACTGGTGACCAGACCCTCTCCGCAGCCGAACTGGACGTACGAGCCAACCAGTTGGCGCGCTTCCTGGAAGTGCTGGGAGTCGGCCCGGAGTCCCTGGTCGCGCTGATGCTGCCGCGCTCCTCGGCGGACCTGGTGGTCGCGGTGCTCGCGGTGTGGAAGGCCGGCGGCGCCTACCTGCCGGTGGACCCGGAGTACCCGCAGGACCGCATCGCCTACATGCTCGACGACGCGAAGCCCGCCCTGGTGCTCACCACCGGCGAGGCCGGCGAACGGCTGCCGGAGGGCACCGAGACCGTCCTGCTCGACGAACTCGACCTCTCGCGCTTCGCCGAGCAGGCACCCGAGGCGGCGCTGACGGCCGCCAACTCCGCGTACGTGATCTACACGTCGGGTTCCACCGGGCGCCCGAAGGGTGTGGTGGTGTCGCACGCGGGTGTGGCCGGCCTGCTGCACACCCAGGCCGAGCGCCTCGGTGTGGGGCCGGGCAGCCGCGTGCTGCAGTTCGCCTCGCCGAGCTTCGACGCGGCGTTCTGGGAACTGTGCATGGGCCTGCTCTCCGGGGCGGCCGTGGTGGTCGCGGGCGCCGAGGGCACTCAACCTGGCGAACCGCTGGCCCACACCCTCAAGACGTACGGCGTCACGCACGCGACCCTGCCGCCGGTGGTGCTGGCGGCGATGGAGGCCGACGCCGACCTGCTGCCGCAGGGCACCCTGGTCTCGGCCGGCGAGGCACTGTCCACCGAGGTCGTCTCCCGCTGGTCGGCCGGCCGCAACCTGATCAACGCCTACGGGCCCACGGAGACCACCGTGTGCGCGTCGATGAGCGGCGCCCTGACCGCAGGCGGGGCGGTGCCGATCGGCCATCCGGTGCTCGGCGGCCGGCTGTTCGTCCTGGACGGCCGGCTGCGCCCGGTGCCCCCGGGTGTGACCGGTGAGCTGTACGTGGCCGGTCCCTCGCTGGCCCGCGGCTACCTGGGCCGCGCCGCGCTGACCGCGGAGCGGTTCGTGGCCTGCCCGTTCGCCGGGCCGGGTGAGCGGATGTACCGCACCGGCGACCTGGTGCGCCGGCGCCGCGACGGGCAGCTGGACTACGTCGGCCGGGCCGACGATCAGGTCAAGATCCGCGGCTTCCGCATCGAGCCGGGTGAGGTCGAGGCAGTCCTCGCCGCGCAGGAGGGCGTGGGCCAGGCGGCCGTGCTGGTGCGCGAGGACCAGCCGGGCGTGCGCCGCCTCGTCGCCTACGTGGCGCCGAGTCACGCCGGTGACGAGACGGCCGCGGTCGAACCCGCCGAGCTGCGGGCCCGGGTGGCCGCGGAACTTCCCGACTACATGGTCCCGGCGGCCGTCATGGTGCTCGACGAGTTCCCGATGACTCCCAACGGCAAGCTGGACCGCAAAGCGCTGCCCGCGCCGGATCTGTCCACCGGCGGCGACGGGCGCGAGGCCCGCGACACCCGCGAGGAGACGCTGCGCGGCCTGTTCCGGGAACTGCTGAACCTGGACACGGTCGGCTTCGACGACAGCTTCTTCGACCTCGGCGGCGACAGCATCCTGTCCATCCAGCTGGTCAGCCGCGCACGGCAGCGCGGCCTGGTCCTCACCCCGCGGCAGGTCTTCCAGCACCGCACGGTCGCCGCGCTCGCCGCCGTCGCCGGAAGCCTGGACCAGGTCGTCGGTGAGGGACCCGACCTCGGCATCGGGGAGATCCCGCTCACCCCGACCGTGCACTGGCTGCGCCAACGCGGTGGCCCCATCGCCAGGTTCAACCAGTCGACGCTGCTGCAGGCGCCGGCCGGCCTCACCGAGGAGCAGCTCGTCGAGGCCCTCCAGGCGGTGCTCGACCACCACGACGCCCTGCGCATGCGGCTGATCCGGGAGACCGGCCAGTGGCGCCTCGAAGTCCCCGCGCGCGGCACCGTCGACGCCACCGACCTCGTGCTGCGCATCGACGCGGCCGACTGTGACACCGCCGCATTGCGGGCGCTCACCTCGCACCAGAGCGAGGCTGCTTGGGGCCGGATCAACCCGGACGAGGGCAGGATGCTCCAGGCGGTGTGGTTCGACGCCGGGCCCGGACGCCCGGGGCGCCTGCTGCTCGTCGCCCACCACCTGGTCGTCGACAACGTCTCCTGGCAGATCCTGGTCCCCGACCTCGCCGCCGCCTGCGAGGCCCTCGCCGACGGCAAGAGGCCCGAGCTGCAGCCGACCGGAACCTCGATGCGGCGTTGGGCCGAGCACCTGGTCGAGCTGGCCCACACCCCGCAGCGCGAAGCCGAGCTCCCGCTGTGGGAGGAGATGCTGGAGTACCCGGACGAGCTGCTCGGCGACCGTCCGCTCGACCCGGGCCAGGACGTCTTCGAGACGATGCGCTTCCTGACCACCACGGAGTCGGCCGAGCACGTCAGGCCGCTGCTGACGTCCCTGCCCGCCGCCTACCACGCGGGCGTCAACGACGTCCTGCTCACCGCGCTCGCCCTGGCCGTCGCCGACTGGCGGGCCGGCCGGGACGACGAGGCCGAGAGTGACGTGCTCGTCGACCTGGAGGGGCACGGCCGCGAGGACCTCGTCGAGGGGGTCGACCTGTCCCGCACCGTGGGCTGGTTCACCAGCCTCCACCCGGTGCGCCTCGACCCGGGCACCTGCGACCTGACCGCCCTGGAGCAGGGCGGACCGGAGGTCGGCGAGGCTCTCAAGCGGATCAAGGAGCAGTTGCGGGCCCTGCCCGACAACGGCATCGGCTTCGGGCTGCTGCGCTACCTCAACCACGGCACCCGGGACGTGCTCAGCGACCTGATCGGCCCGCAGATCAGCTTCAACTACCTGGGCAGGTCTGCTTCGGCCGGCGCCGGCGAGGCTGCGCCCTGGACACCGGTCGCGGACGCGGAGATGGTCGGCGGCGCCGACCTCTCCGGCGGCCGCCCCGACCCGCAGACCCCGTTGACCCACGCCCTCGCCGTCAACGCGATGACCGAGGATCACCCGGACGGGCCGAGGCTGCTGCTCGTCTGGTCCTGGCCGCAGACCCTGCTGCGGGAGACGGACGTACGCGAGATCAGCTCCTGCTTCTCGCGTGCCGTACGGGCTCTCGCGGCCCACGCGGGGCGCCGCGACATCGGCGGACTGACCCCCTCGGACCTCTCGCTGGTCCGCCTCAGCCAGGACGAACTCGACGCCGTCACCGCGAGCGTCGAGCCCCTCGACGTGGACGACTGGGACGACGAGGACGACTTCTCGGACGATTGGGAGATGGCCAAGTGAGCAAGCCCGCGGTGGAGGACATCCTCCCCCTCTCGCCACTTCAGGAGGGCATGCTCTTCCAGGCCCTCTACGACGAGGACGGACCGGACCTCTACGTCCACCAGCTCCTCCTGGACCTCGAGGGCCCCCTGGACGTCAGGGCCCTGCACCGTGCCGCGCGAGTCCTGCTCCAGCGGCACGCCAACCTGCGGGTCGGCTTCCGGCGCGACCGCTCGGCCGGACCTCTCCAACTCGTGCACGGCAAGGTCCGGGTGCCCTGGGCGCAGGTCGACCTGAGCGGCCTCGACGAGGACCGCCGCCTCGCCGAACTCGCCCGCCGCGCCGACGAGGACCGGGCCCTCGGTTTCGACCTGGGCCGCCCGCCGCTGCTGCGCTTCACCGTCTTCCGGCTCGGTCCCGAGCGGTTCCGGCTCATGCTGACCAAGCACCACATCCTGTTGGACGGCTGGTCGGTGCCGGTCCTCGTCCGCGAGCTGTTCGACCTCTACGGCAGCCAGGGCGACCCCTCGGTGCTGCGCCCCGTCACCCCGTACCGCGACTACCTGGCCTGGCTCGCCGAGCAGGACCCGCTGGCGGCGCGCGAGGCCTGGACCGGTGCCCTGAGCGACATCGACGAGCCGACCCTGGTCGCCCCCGTGCACCGGGGCCGGGAACTCGTGCGACCCGGCTGGGCGCGGCACCAGGTGCCGCCGGAGATCACCGAGGGCCTGCTCCGCTTCGCCCGGAGCCACTCGCTGACCGTCAACACGGTCGTCCAGGGCGTGTGGGGCCTGCTGCTCACCGCGCTCACCGGACGAGACGACGTCGTCTTCGGTGCCATCGTCTCCGGGCGGCCGCCGGAGATCCCCGGTGTCGACACCATGGTGGGACTGTTCATCAACACCCTGCCGGTACGGATCAGGTTCCGGCCCGAGGAGACGCTCGCGCAGGCGCTGACCCGGCTCCAGGGCGAGCAGAGCGAACTCCTCGCCCACCAGCATGTCCGGCTCAGCGACGTACAGCAGCTCTCCGGGCACCAGGAGCTGTTCGACACCACGCTCGTCTACCAGAACTACCCGGTCGACCCGACCACCGAGGAACTCGTCGTGGGCGGCGTGCGGTTCAGCGGGGTGGACGGCCGCGACGGCGCGCACTACCCGCTCAACCTCGCCGCCGGGCTCATGGGGGAGGACCTGCACCTGCGCCTGTGCTATGCCCCCGACCTCTTCGACGAGGCGGCCGCCCGCGCCGTACTCGACCGGCTGGTGCGGATGCTCACAGCCGTCGCCGCCGACCCCGGGCAGACCGTCGCCCGCCTCGACCTGCTCTCCCCGGCCGAACGCGGCCGGCTGCTGCGCGACTACAACGACGGCGCCGCCGACGCCGGGGTCACCCCGGCCACCCTGCCCGAGCTGTTCGAGGCCCGCGTCGCCGAGGCCCCCGACGCGCCGGCGCTCATCTTCGGCGACACCACCGTCTCGTACCGCGAACTGGACGAGCGGGCCAACCGGCTGGCCCGCAGGCTGATCGAACTCGGCGCGGCGCCGGAGCAGTTCATCGCGGTGTCGGTGCCGCGCTCCATCGACCTCATCGTCGCGCTGTGGGCGGTCATCAAGTCCGGTGCCGCCTACCTGCCGCTCGACCCCGAGTACCCGGTGGACCGCCTCTCCTTCATGATGGAGGACGCCCGGCCCGGACTGCTGATCGCCACCACCGGGACCGCCGCGCTCCTGGACGGCCTGGCACCCGAGGTGCCCCGCCTCGTCATGGACGCGCCCGGCACCAGAGACGAACTGCGGGCCCGGGACTCCTCGGTGGTCACCGACGCCGAGCGCCGCGCCCCGCTGACCACCGCGCACCCGATGTACGTCATCTACACCTCGGGTTCCACCGGCCGCCCCAAGGGCGTCGTCGTCGCGCACCACGGTCTGGCAAGCCTGGTCGCCACCCAGGCCGCGGCCGTCCAGCCGGGCCCCGGCAGCCGGGTCCTGCAGTTCGCCTCGGTCAGCTTCGACGCGGGCTTCTGGGACATCTCCATGGGCCTGCTCTCCGGAGCCGCCCTGGTTCTCGCCCCCTCCGACGAACTGCTGCCCGGTGACCCGCTGGCCGCCCTGGTCCGCCGCCACCGGATCACCCACGCCACGCTGCCGCCGGTGGCGCTGGCCTCGCTTCCGGCCGAGGAGGACATCCTCGTCGGCGCCACGCTGGTCTCCACCGGTGATGCCTGCACCCCCGAACTGGTCGCCCGCTGGGCGCCGGGCCGGCGCCTGCTCAACGGCTACGGCCCCACCGAGACCACCGTGGGCGCCACCATGAGCGGTCCGCTCTCCGTGGGCGGCACCCCGCCCATCGGGCACCCATTCGTCAACGCGCGGGTGTATCTGCTGGACCGCTGGCTGCGCCCGGTGCCCGAAGGCTCCGTAGGCGAGATATACCTCTCCGGCCCCGGTCTCGCCCGCGGTTACCACGACCGGCCCGCGCTCACCGCGCAGCGGTTCGTCGCCGACCCGTTCGGCCCGCCCGGCGCCCGCCTGTACCGCTCCGGCGACCTCGGCCGCCGGCGACCCGACGGCCAGCTGGAGTTCGTCGGCCGCGCCGACAACCAGGTCAAGGTCCGCGGCTTCCGGATCGAGCTGGGTGAGATCGAGTCGGTGCTCGGCGGGCACGAGAGTGTCGGCCACGCCGTGGTCGTCGTCCGCGAGGACGAGCCGGGTGACAAGCGCATCGTCGGCTACGTGCTCGCCGCCGGCGAGCAGCGTCCCGAACCCGAGGTGCTGCGTGAGCACATCGGCGCCGTGCTGCCCGAGTTCATGGTGCCGTCCGCCATCGCCGTTCTGGACGAGTTCCCGCTCACGCCCAACGGCAAGGTCGACCGCAAGGCCTTGCCCGCGCCGGAGATGGCCGCCTCCAGCGGCGGCCGGGCTCCCGAGACTCCGGAGGAGGAGGCACTCTGCGCGCTCTTCGCCGATGTCCTCGGCCTGGACGCGGTCGGCGTGGAGGACAGCTTCTTCTCGCTCGGCGGCCACTCGCTGCTCGCCACCCGCCTGGTCAGCCGGGTTCGCTCCGACTTCGGCGTGGAGCTCGCCATCCGCGCCCTGTTCGAGGCGCCCACCCCGGCCGAGCTGGCCCAGCGGATCGTCGCCGCCGGCGGCGCCCGACCGCCGCTGCGCGCCGTCGAGCGGCCCGAGACCGTGCCGCTGTCCTTCGCCCAGCGGCGGCTGTGGTTCCTCAACCGCATGGAGGGCGCGAGCGCGACCTACAACATCCCGCTCGCGATACGCCTGCACGGCACCATCGACCGTGCCGCCCTCAACACCGCGCTCGCCGACCTCTCGGAGCGGCACGAGTCGCTGCGCACCGTCTTCCCCGCCACCGACGGCGAGCCCCGCCAGGAGGTGCTGCCGCTGGAGCGCGGCCGGAGCGTGTTCACCTTCGCCTCCGCCGGCGAGGACGAGCTGGAGCGGCTGATCGCCGCCGAGGCCGCCCGCGGCTTCGACCTGACCAGCGAACTCCCCGTGCGCGCCCTGCTGTTCAGCACCGGTCCCGAAGAACACGTGCTGCTCCTGGTGTTGCACCACATCGCCACCGACGGCTGGTCGATGGCTCCGCTGGCTCGCGACTTCGCCGCCGCCTACGCTGCCCGCAGGGAAGGCTCGGCGCCGCGCTTCGAGCCGCTGCCGGTGCAGTACGCGGACTTCGCGCTCTGGCAGCGCAGCCTCCTCGGCGACGAGGCGGACGAACGCAGCGTCGCCGCCCAGCAGATCGCCCACTGGAAGCGCACCCTGGCCGGGCTGCCCGACCAGTTGGAGCTTCCGCTGAGCCGGCCGCGTCCGGCCGTGCTCGGCAACCGTGGCGACGGCGTCCGCTTCACCCTGGACGCCCGGCTGCACGCCCGGCTCGCCCGGCTCGCCCACGACACCCGGGCCAGCATGTTCATGGTGCTCCAGGCGGGCTTCGCCGCCGTGCTCACCGCGGAGGGCGCCGGCACCGACATCCCCGTCGGCACCCCGGTCGCCGGACGCACCGACGACGCCCTCGACGACCTCGTCGGCTTCTTCGTCAACACCCTGGTGCTGCGCACCGACACCTCCGGCACCCCCACCTTCCGTGAACTGGTCGCCCGCGTACGCGAGACGGACCTCGCCGCGTACGCACACCAGGACCTGCCGTTCGAGCGCCTGGTCGAGGTGCTCAATCCGACCCGGTCGCTGGCCAGGCACCCGCTGTTCCAGGTGCTGTTCTCGGTGCACAACAACGCCGAGGCCGACTTCCACCTCGACGGCACCACGACCAGCCCGTACGCCGCCGACTCCGAGGTGGCCAAGTTCGACCTGGCCGTGCACCTCGGGGAACGCTTCGACGCCGCGGGAACCCCGGACGGCATCGACGGGGTGCTGCAGTTCAACACGGAGCTGTTCGACCCGGCCACCGCCGAACGGCTCGCCACGCGTCTGGGCACCCTGCTCACCGCCGCCACCGACCACCCCGACACCCCGGTGAACACCCTCGACGTGCTCACCGGCGACGAGCGCCATGCACTGCTGGCCCACGGCGACGGCGGCAGCGGCGGCCCGACGGGCACCCTGCCCGAGCTGTTCGAGGCCCAGGTGCGGCGCACCCCGCAGCACACCGCCGTCAGCACCGCCAAGGAGCGGCTGACCTACGAGGAGCTGAACTCCCGCGCCAACCGGCTCGCCCGCAGGCTGGTGGCCCGCGGCGCCGGGCCCGAGAGGACGGTGGCGATCTGCCTGCCGCGCTCGGTGGACCTGGTCGTCGCCCTTCTCGCCGTGCTGAAGTCCGGCGCCGCCTATGTGCCGCTCGACCCGGAGCACCCGGTGCAGCGCACCCGGTTCGTGCTGTCCGACGCCCGCCCCGTGCTCGTCGTCACCGAGTCGGGCACCGCCTCCGGTCTGCCGGCCGACGGAACCCCGAGGCTGCTGCTCGACGAGATCGACTCGCTCGACGACCTCGACACCCTCGCCGCCCTGGCGGCCGGCGAGGCGCGCGAGACGACCGACGACTCGATGACCGTGATGCTGTTCACCGGGTTGAGCGACGCCGACCTCACTGACGCGGAGCGGATCGCCCCGCTGGCGCAGGCGCACCCCGCCTACCTCATCTACACCTCGGGCTCGACCGGCCGCCCCAAGGGCGTGGTGGTCGAACACCGCTCGGTCACCGACTACCTGAGCTGGACGTCGGCCGCCTATCCGAGCGCCGCCGGGGCCGCGCTGCTGCACTCCCCGGTGACGTTCGACCTGACCGTGACCGCCCTGTACACGCCGCTGGTCACCGGCGGCCACGTCCGGCTCGCCGCGCTCGACGACGCGCCGGACCCCGGCACCGACGTCACCTTCCTGAAGGCCACCCCGAGCCACCTGCCGCAGCTCGCCACCCTCCCCGAGGCGCACACGCCCTCCGGTGAGCTCCTCCTCGGCGGCGAGGCGTTGGGCGCGGAGGCCGTCGCCGGATTCCGCAACCGTCGCCCCGGCACCACCGTGGTGAACGTCTACGGGCCGACCGAGGCCACCGTCAACTGCACCCAGTACCGCATCGAGCCGGGCGCGGACCTGCCCGACGGGCCGGTACCGATCGGGCGCCCCTTCGCCGGCACGCGCGCCTACGTGCTGGACGCTTGGCTGCGCCCGGTGCCGGCGGGGGTGCGGGGCGAGCTGTACATCGCGGGCCGCAGCCTGGCGCGCGGCTACCTCGACCGGGCCGCGCTCACCGGCGAGCGCTTCGTCGCCGACCCCTTCGGGCCGGCCGGCACCCGGATGTACCGCACCGGGGACCTGGCGTACTGGAACCGCGAGGGCCAGCTCGTCTACGCGGGCCGCGCCGACGGGCAGGTCAAGCTGCGCGGCTTCCGTATCGAGACCGGCGAGGTGGAGGCCGTGCTCGCCCGGCATCCCGGCGTGCGGCGGGCCGCGGTGGTGCTGCGCGAGGACATCCCGGGTGACCAGCGCCTGGTCGCCTACGTCACCGGCGACCCGGTGCCCGGGGCGGAGGAACTGCGCACGCTGGTCGCCGAGTCGGTGCCCGAGTACATGGTCCCGGCCGCGTTCGTCGCCCTGGAGGAGCTGCCGCTGACCCACAACGGCAAGCTCGACGTACCCGCGCTGCCGAGGCCCGGCTTCAGCTCCGAGCGGGAGTTCCGCGCGCCGCGCACCGAACGCGAGGAGCTGCTGTGCCGGCTGTTCGCCGAGGTGCTCGGTACCGAACCGGTCGGCATCGACGACGACTTCTTCGAACTGGGCGGGCACTCCCTGCTGATCCTGCGGCTGGCCGGCCGGATCCGCGAGACACTCGGCGCGGACCTCACGATCCGCACCCTCTTCGAGGCCCCGACGGTCGCCCGCCTCGAACCGCGGCTCGGCTCCGACACCCTCGACGACGCCCTGGACGTCCTGCTGCCGCTGCGTGCCGGCGGTGACCTGCCCCCGCTGTTCTGCGTGCACCCCGGGCTCGGTGTCGGCTGGGTGTACTCCGGTCTCGTCCCCGCGCTGGAACGCGACCGGCCGCTCTACGCTCTGCAGGCCCGCGGGTTGACCGGGCACGGCGAACTGCCGGCCGGTCCTGAGGAGATGGCGGACGACTACCTGGCACAGATCCGCAGGATCCAGCCCGAGGGCCCATACCACCTGCTCGGTTGGTCCTTCGGCGGTCTGGTGGCGCACCTGATGGCCACCAGGCTCCAGGCCGAGGGCGAGGAGGTCGCGCTGCTGGCCCTGATGGACGCCTACCCGACCGGGCGCCGGCGCGCGGAGTTCCAGGGCGACGAGTTCCTGCGCGAACTCGCCTCGCTCACCGGTCAGGCGCCCGCCGAGGACGGCACCGGGCTGGACCACGTCGCCGTGGCCGAGCTGCTCAGCGGTGGCGAGAACGCCCTGGCCGGCCTGGAGGCCCGCCACGTGGCGGCGATCGAACGGGTCGCCGCGAACAACCAGGCCGTCGGCGACGTTCTGCGGCCCGGCGAGTTCCGCGGCGACGTGCTGTATTTCCTCGCCACGGAAGGGCGCGACGCGGGAGCGCCGAGCGTGCAGTCCTGGCAGGCGTACGTGACGGGGCGACTGGAGATCCACGAAGTCGCCTGCACTCACGACGAGATGACCCGTCCCGAACCGATCTCCCGGATCGGCCATGTGGTCGCGGACCGACTCCGCGGCGAGTGAGGAGCTGAAAGTGAACCTGGCGATCGAAGCCGAGGGACTGCGCAAGCGCTACGGCGACCACGAGGCCCTGCGCGGCCTGAACCTGCACGTCCCGGCCGGTACCGTGCTCGGAGTGCTCGGCCCGAACGGCGCGGGCAAGACCACGACGGTGCGCATCCTGTCCACCCTGATCCAACCCGACGCGGGCACCGCCCGGGTCGCGGGGTACGACGTGCAGCGCGACCGCCGGCAGGTCCAGCGCTCCATCGGTCTCACCGGCCAGTACGCGGCCGTCGACGAGACGCTCACCGGCGCCGAGAACCTGTGGATGGTGGGCATGCTCCAGCGGATGCGCCGGGGGCCGGCCAAGCGGCGGGCGAGCGAACTGCTCGAACGGTTCCGCCTCACCGACGCAGCCGACCGGCCCGCCGGCACCTACTCGGGCGGCATGCGTCGCCGTCTCGACCTGGCGGTCAGCCTGATAGCCAGGCCCTCCGTGATCTTCCTCGACGAGCCGACCACCGGGCTCGACCCGGCGAGCAGGCTCGACCTGTGGGAGATGATCCGCGAGCAGGTCGCCGCAGGTGTCACCGTGCTGCTCACCACCCAGTATCTGGAGGAGGCCGACGAGTTGGCCGACCGGATCGTGGTGATCGACTCCGGTCAGGTGATCGCCGACGGGACCTCGGACCAGCTCAAGCGCACGGTCGGTGGCGAACGCCTGGAGGTCGGCCTCGCCGACCCGGCCTGGCAGCCCACCGCGCACGCCGCCCTGGCTCAGGCCCTGCGCACGATGCCGGTGACCAGCGAGGACGGCCGCACGCTGTCCGTGCCGGTCGTCGGCGGGCTGCATGACGTCACCGAGGCCGCCCTCGCACTGCGGGCCGCCCAGGTGCCGGTGACGGACTTCGCCGTCCGCCGCCCCTCCCTCGACGACGTCTTCCTCAGCCTCACCGGGCGCGCCCAGGACGGCGCGGGCGCAGGCAAACCACCCGCGCCGGCCGGCACGCCCACTCTGCACCCGACCCACGAGAGGAGCGCGGTATGAGCGCCACAGCGCAGCCCATGGCGGGCGAGCGGCCGCTGTCGGCGGTGAGCGACGGACTGATCTGCTTCGAACGGCACCTGCGCCACCTGCGGCGCAAGCCCGGCCAGCTGGTCAACGCGGTGCTGTTGCCGACCGTGTTCGTCCTGCTCTTCGGAGTGCTGTTCGGCAGCGTCATCCACGTCCCGCACGGCGGATACGCCGAGTTCATCATGGCGGGCATCTTCATCCAGGGCGTCATGAGCGCCGTCCCCGGCACCGCCGTCGGCACCGTTGACGACCTGCGCAACGGGCTCGTCGACCGCTTCCGCTCGCTGCCCATGTCGGGCGCCGCGGTCCTCCTCGGCCGCACCCTCGGCGACACCGTGCTGCGCGCCCTCGGCTGCGTCGCCATGGCGGCCGTCGGCCTCGGCATCGGCTGGCGTACGCACGAGAGCCCGGCGAAGGTCGCCGCCGGGTTCGGCGTCCTGCTGCTGTTCGGCTTCACCATGGCCTGGTTGGGGGCGCTCATCGGCCTCTCGGTCGGCGACCCCGCGACCGCCTCGCAGGTGCCGTCGCTGCTTCTGATGCCGGTGCTGTTCCTGTCGAACGCCTTCATTCCGCTCACAGGGCTGCCGCACTGGCTGACGGTGGCCGCACAGTGGAACCCGCTGAGTTCCGTGGTCGGCGCCTGCCGCGAGCTGTGGGGCAACCCCTCGGCGACCACCACGCACTCCTTTCCGGCCGATCACCCCGTGCCGCTCAGCCTGGCCTGGATGGCCGTCATCCTCGCGGTCGTCGCGCCCATGGCCGTCCGCAAGTACCGTACTGCCGCAGCTCGTTGAGCGGCACGACCGAGGGGGGACCTCACGTGATGCCCAGTACCGCCGTCGAACCCCGCATACGAGCCGAGGCCGAAGTCGAACCGCTGTCGTACGGCTCGTACCTGGAGGTTCCCGGGCTGCTGACGTTGCAGCGCCCGCGCACCGGGGCCCACGACGAGATGCTCTTCATCGTCACTCACCAGGCCATCGAGCTGTGGTTCCGGTGCGTGCTCCACGAGCTGGAGGAGGTGCGCGAGGCGCTGGCGGGGGAGCGCTTCGGGAACGCCCGCCGGGGCCTGCGCCGGGTGATACGGATCGTCTCGCTGGTGCTGGATCACGTCGACGTGCTCACCACCATGACCCCGGCCGGCTTCAACGAGTTCCGTGGCGCCCTCGGTGAGTCCAGCGGGTTCCAGTCGGTGCAGTTCCGCGAGCTGGAGATGCTCTCCGGCATGCGCGACCGCCGCTACCTCAACCTGCCCGGAGCCACCCCCGCGGAGCGGGAGCGGCTGCAGCTGCGCTTCCAGGAGCCCAGCCTGCACGACGTCTTCACCCAGGTCCTCCAGCGCCGCGGGCTCACCCCCGAGGAGCTGTTCGGGCCCGACCTGCTGGTGGACGAGCTGCGCGACACCGCCGAGGACCTTCTGGAGTACGACGCCCTCTTCCACCGATGGCGCTACCAGCACTGGCTCCTCGTCATCCGCGCGCTGGGCACCCGGCCCGGCAGCGGCGGCACTTCGGGCTCCGAGTTTCTCCGCTCCACTCTGGACAAGTGGTTCTTCCCCGAGTTGCACGACGCGCGCAGCCACGTGCACGCGGCACCCGAGGAGGAGCCGGCCACCGGCCCGCAGGGCGAGGCCGCCTACGGTTGCCCCATGGGGCACGGATCCGGCCTGCAAAGCTGACAGGGTGGGGCGGGCCGGTCGCACACGGGCGGCCGGCCCGCCCGCACTGTCCGGCACTCCTCACTCCGATGGGAATCTGATGCACAACACGCTCACGGCACGCGACCGCCTCTGGACCCTGGTGGCCGAGCGGGCTCGCCGGTCCCGGCCCGCGCGGACGTGGGAGCGCAGAACGGGCTTCGTCGCCTGCTTGTGGATGACCGTGTTCGCCGGGTTCCACACCTACTGGGCGCTGGGCGGAACCCTGGGGCTGCCGCCCCACCAGTCCCTGGTCGACAACAAGCCGCTGTTCGTCATCGATTTGATCGCCATCCCGATGAACCTGGTGGGCGCCGTCGGCGCGCTCGCCCTGGTGCAGGACTGGGGCATGGCCTTCCCCCGCTGGTTCGTCCTGGGCGGCGCCTGGTTCTGCGCCGTGCTGATGATCTGCCACTCGGCGCCCAGCATGGTGGATCTGGCCGTCTTCCTCACCGGGCAGCGTGACAAGCCGCTGACCGGCGACGAGCGCTTCAGCGTCCTCGTGTACGAGCCGTACTGGATGCTCGGCGGGATCCTGTTCACCTTCCTCGCGCGCGGCTTCCAGCGGCGCACCCGGCGCTCCTACGGAGCCATACACGCAGAGGTGGCCTGACATGGCGGACCGGGCACTGGACCGACTCCTGCCCCGCTGGGACCACCGGGAGCGGCACGACGTGGCGGTGCGCGCGCCGTGCGAGCGGGTGCTGCGGGCGGTGGAGGAGACGAGGTGGCGAGATCTGCCGCTGTGCCACGCCATGTTGATGTTCGGCTCCTTCGGGACCAAACGCGACAAGGCGAACGAGCCTTTCATCACCTCCATGACCCATGGCGGATTCACCGAACTCCATCGCGACGAAGACCAGTTGGTGATCGGTGCGGTGGTGTCCATCGAGGAGCCGAAGGGCCCGGCCACCCTCGCCGAACCGCTGGGCGAGGCCTTCGCCGCCTTCGACCGCCCCGGCCACTACAAGGTCGCTTTCGACTTCCGGGTCGTCGAGGGGCGGCTGACCACCGAGACCAGGGTGATCAGCACCGACGAGGTGGCCCGGCGCCGCTTCGCCCGCTACTGGGCGCTCATCCGGCTGCCCAGTGGCCTGATCCGCCGCGAGTGGTTGCACGGCATCCGCCGGCGCGCCGAGGAACAGGCGGCCCGGCCCTAGGGGGTGTCCGCACACTCCCTTCCCCAGCCTCGCGTCGCGATGCCCGCTCTGCCGAGCGGGCGGACGGCAGGAGGCTGACGACAGGACCTGGCGCACCACGGAACAGGCCGCCCGGTCCTGGCGGCGCGAACAAGTCGCAAGCCCCACAAGCCAGTCACCGACCGTCGACGAGACCGGAACCGCCGAGATGACCACAAGCACCGACACCGTCCCCGCCCTGAACGGCGACCTGGACGCCGTTGACCTCACCGATCCCCGCACCTTCGTGACCGACACCGCGGACGGGCTGCACGACCTGTGGCAGCGCTTCCGCACCGAGCGGCCCGTCCACCACCACCGGCCCACCGGCGGCAAGCCGGCGTTCTGGGCCCTCACCCGCTACGACGACGTGGTGGCCGTCTACAAGGACAACGCGCGCTTCACCTCCGAGCGTGGCAACGTACTCGCCACCCTGCTGCAGGGCGGCGACTCGGCAGCCGGCAAGATGCTGGCCGTCAGCGACGGCGCACGTCACCGTGCCATCCGCACCCTGATGCTCAAGTCGTTCTCGCCGCGCGCCCTGAGCCATGTGGTGGAGCAGGTGAACAAGCGCACCCGGGACCTGCTCGGCCAGGTCCTCGACCGGGAGAGCTTCGACTACGCGGAGGCGATCGCCGAGCACATCCCGATGGGCACCATCTGCGACCTGATGGCGGTGCCCCCGCAGGACCGGCAGCCGCTGCTCGACTGGAACAAGCAGGTGCTGAGCGCGGACAACAGCGACGGCAGCCCCGAGGACGCCTGGCTGGCCCGCAACGAGATCCTGCTGTACTTCTCCGACCTGGCCCGCCACCGCCGCAAGAAGCCCGGTGACGACGTCGTCAGCACCCTCGCCACCGCCGAGATCGAGGGGCGCCCGCTGACCGAGGAGGAGATCGTCTTCAACTGCTACAGCCTCATCATCGGTGGTGACGAATCCAGCAGGATGGCCTCCATCGGCACGATCCTCGCCTTCATCGAACACCCCGAGCAGTGGCGGTCGTTCAAGGCGGGCGAGGTCACCGTCGACAGCGCCACCGAGGAGGTGCTGCGCTGGACCACGCCGGCGATGCACTTCGGCCGCCGGGCCAAGGAGGACGTGGAGATCGGCGGCCGGACCATCCCGGCGGGGGACATCGTCACACTGTGGAACACCTCCGCCAACTTCGACGAGACCGTCTTCGCCGACCCCCGCCGCTACGACCTGGCCCGCACCCCCAACAAGCACGCGACCCTCGGCTTCGGCCCGCACTTCTGCCTGGGCGCCTTCCTCGGCCGCGCGGAGTTGAAAGCACTGCTGTCCTCGCTGCGCGAGATGGTGGCGAGCGTCGAGCCCCGGGGCACCGCCGAGCGGGTGTACTCCAACTTCCTGTACGGATACAGCAGCGCGCCCGTGTCCCTGCGCTCCGCCTGAACGACCACGCCCGCGGCTCACCGGCACTGTGCCGGTGAGCCGCGGGCGTCTCGACGTGCGTGGGTGCGTGTCCGGCCGTTACCGGCGCCTCGGTGCGCGGAAGACGTGGAACATCACGCGGATCACCAGCGCGGAACTGACCAGCAGCACGTGATAACCCATGAGGTGGTAGAGCGTCAGCGAGTGACCCAGCCGTGGACCCTGGTCGTTGTCCAGCAGCATCACTCCGATTAGGGCGGTGACCCCACCGAGGAAGGCGAGCACCACGTCGTGCACGAGGCTGCGGACGAAGTGCCGGTCCCTGGGGTCGGCGAGCAGCCTGACCTGGACACCGAGTTTGCCCTGCTCCAGGTTGCCGGTGATCCGCTCGATACGGCGTGGCAGCCGGCGCAGCACGGGGGCGAGGGTCAGTGCCTCCTCGACGAGGGCGCGGCCGACGGACTCGGGCCGCAGCTTGTGCTGCATCTGCGCCGACGCGAAGGTTCGCGCCTCGGCGATGATGTCGAACCCGGGACTGAGCTGCGTCATCGCCCCTTCCAGGGTGGCCAGCGCGCGGAAGGTGGCCGCGATCTCCGGCGGCACCGTCAGACCGTGCCGGGCCACCAGGCGGAACAGGTCGGAGAACATCTCGCTGTCCGGCCGGGTGCCGGGGGTGAGGTGGCGGGCCATGAAGCGGCCCAGACTCCTCTCCAGGAGCCGCTCGTCGGTGTCCTCGGTCCGGTCGACCAGTTCGAGGAGGGCGTCCGAGAGCGCGAGCGGGTCGCCGCGGTCGATGGCGAGCAGCAGTTGGCCGAGCGCCTCCCGCAGCACCCGGCTGATCCTGCCCACCGAGCCGAAGTCGAGCAGCCCAAGCTCGCCGTCCCGGAGCAGCATGATGTTGCCGGGGTGCGGATCGGCGTGGAACACCCCGCCGATCATGATCTGTTCGAGGATGCACTCCATGAGCTGCCGGACCAGCTTGGCGCGGTCCAGGCCGTGTTCCTCGATGGTGTCGTCGGCCCCGTTGAGTGGCGTGCCCGCCAGCCACTCCAGGACGAGGACCCGCTTGCCGGACAGCTCCTCGTACACGTGGGGCATGTGCACCCCGGATCGCTGCTCGGGGCTCTGGGCGACGGCCCGTATCGCGGCCATGTTGCGGGCCTCGATGCGGAAGTCGAGCTCCTCGTGCAGGGAGAGGGCGAAACCCTCCGCGAGGTCGAGGGTGCCGAAGTCCCGGCCCCAGGAAGTGGTCTCCTCGATCTTGCGGCTGATCCGGAACAGGATGTCGACGTCGAGGTCGACCACCGCCTGGGCGCCGGGCCGCTGCACCTTGACAGCGACATCCTCGCCGGTGGCGAGCCGGGCCCGGTACACCTGGGCGATCGAGCCGGCGGCGACCGGTTCGGGGTCGAACTCCGCGAAGAACGCCTCGGGTTCGTCGCCGAGCTCCGCCGTCAGCACCTGCTTGACCTCCTCCCAGGGATCGGGAGTCACCTGGTGCTGGAGTTTGGTGAGTTCCGTCACGAACTCGGGCGGCAGCAGGTCGTAGCGGGTGGAGAGCACCTGGCCGAGCTTGACGAAGGTGGCGCCCGCGTCCTCCAGGGCGAGCCGCAGTCGCCGTGCGAGGTGTGCCCGCTCCAGCGTCGCCTCGGGGCCCTTGAGACCCCGGCCGCGCAGCGCGTCGCCGAGACCGTGACGCATCGCGATCCGGCTCAGCTGGCCGTAGCGGCGAGTGCGGGCCAGCCGGTCGCGTATCTGGCGGGGCCAGCGGACCATCCCGGACAGGGAACCGGACGGCACCACCGCCTCGGACAGTGCGAGGAAGCCGACCGCCGCCAGCAGCGTCAGACCGATCTGCACGGAGACCAGGGGCGTGTGGCGGGCCTCGCCCATGGCAGAGCCGATCAGGGCGCTGGCGCCCACGGCGGCCAGGCTGGCGAATGCGGCGCGGGTCTTGCCGACTCTCAGGCCGAGCAGCCGCCGGGCTCCGACGGACAGGAGGGACACGGAGACGACGAGCGTGGCGGCGGCGACGATCAGGAACAGGGTGAGTTCCATGCATGCGCGCGCCGCCCGGTCCCCGCTTCCGCGGCGGGGACCGGGCGGCGCCCTCCTCTCGGTGGGATCACGTGTTCCGGACGAGCGGACGGTCGGCGTCGTGGCCGCCGGGCGCTCCCACGGGTTCGACGGGGGCCGTGCCTGGCTTGTGTCCTGGCCACCAGGCGCGGCGGCCGAGCAGGGTGGTCAGCGCGGGCACCAGGAGCATAGCCATCACGAACGCGGACAGCAGGATGCCGAAGGCGACCGCGAAGCCCATCTGCTGGAGCATGGTGTTCTTGGCGAGCATCAGTACGCCGAAGGTCCCGGCCAGGATGACCGAGGCCGCGCCGATGGTCGGCACCGAGGCGGCGATGGCCCGTGCGGCGGCCTCCCGCGGGGCGCTGCCCCGCCGGATCTCCTCCCGCAGCCGGCTCACCATCAGGATGTTGTAGTCGGTGCCGATCGCCACCACGAAGAGGTAGACGATCACCGGCAGCGTGAAGAGCAGCCCGTCCTTGCCCTGGCCGTCCTGGAACAGCCAGACGGTGGCGCCGAGCGTGCCGCCGAAGCCGAGCGCGACAGACACCATCAGGTACAGCGGGGCGACCACGCTGCGCAGCAGCAGCCCGAGGATGATCATGATGGCGATGCCGGCTGCCGGGAAGACGACCCTGTAGTCGTGGTCCACTGCGGTCCGGATGTCGGCCAGCACCGCCGTGGTGCCGCCGATCACCGCCGACGTGCCCTCGGGCGCGGCCCGGTGGGCGGTGTCCCGCAGCCGTCCGGAGACCAGGGAGATGGCCTTGTCACTGGAGGGCTTGTACTCAAGGATCACGTTGTACTCGGCGACCGTGCCGTCCTTGCCGATCAGGGCGGGGGAGACGTGGCCGACCCCCTCGACCTTGCTCACCGCACTGCCGAACGCCGCCAGTTGGCTCTGCGCCAGCTTCGCGTCGCCGTCCCCCCGCAGGTAGATGGTGGTCGGGTCGGACTGTCCGGCGGAGAAGCCGCGCTGCATGTCCTGCATCGCCTTGACCGACTCAAGGCTGGACGGCAGCGAGCTGGTGGTGTCGAACTCGGCGCGGAAGCCGAGCACACCCACGGCGAGCACGGCAAGGACCCCGCCGGTGACCGCGGCGACCGCACCGGGGCGCCGGGAGGCGAGGGTGGCGACGCGGCCGGCGAGAACGTTCTTCGGCTGCCGTTTCCAGGACTTGGAGGGCCAGTACGCCTTGGTGCCGAGCAGCGAGAAGACGGCGGGCACCAGGGTGAGCCCGGCGGCCAGGGCCACCGCGACGGAGATGGCGAGCGAAGGGCCCATGGTGCGGAGCATGCCCATGGTGGACAGCAACAGCGCGAGGAAGGCGACGATGACGGCGCCGGCCGCGGATGCCACGGTCTCACCGACCAGGCTGACCGCGTTGACCATGGCCTGCTTGGGCTCCTGGCCCTGGCGCAGGAGTTCACGGTGGCGGAAGAGCAGGAACAGGATGTAGTCGGTGCCGACGCCGAACAGCACCACGATGAGGATGGCGGAGATGGAGTCGTCGGCCTTCAGACCGCCGAGTTCGGCGGCGGTGGCGATCAGGCCGGTGGCGACCATGAAGGCAAGGCCGATGATCACCACAGGGAGCACCGCGATCAGCGGGCTGCGGAAGATGATCAGCAGCAGGAGGATGATGAGGAGCAGGGTGGCCGACATGATCATCGAGTCGGTGTCGCCGGAGGACTCCTTCGCGTCCAGCGCACTCGCGGCCGAACCGGTGAAGCCGACCTTCAGGTCGCTGCCCTTGAGCATCGACTTCGCCTCTTCGCGAAGCTTCTTGACCGAGTCCATCAGACCCGGGTCGTAGGCGTCCTTGGTGGTCGCTATGACGCTGGAGAGCGCGATCTCACCGTTCGGGGAGATCGCGTCCGGGCTGGTCCCGATCTGCTTGATCTTGTTGATGCCGAGGCGCTGGAGGCCGGCGGAGACCTTGACGACCTCCTCGCGGTCCGCCTTCTTCAGCGTGGTGCCGTCGGACCGCTCGAACACCGCGATGGCCGCGGGCTGTTCGTTGTGCGGAAATGCATTCTCCTGGATCTTCTCTGCCTGGACCGACTCGTAGTGCGAGGGCAGGAAGTCGGCCTGGTCGCTGGTCGACTTCAGCTGGGGGGCGAAGACGGCCAGCGCGACCGCAGCGACAATCCAGGCGGAGATGGTCAACCAGGGGCGGCGGACGACAGCCTGTCCGATCCGTCCGAACATGGGACTCCTTAGCAAACGTGTGAAATCTGTGCTGCCGGGCGGTTGGGGGTGCGGCGTCCGGTGTCCTCGTACGGGACACGCCGCTGAGCCGGCGCCACGGCTGTGGAATGCGTCGCGGCACTCGACGGCGACTGAGCGCAAGGATCCCGGCCGGCGGGTTGTGGGTCGGAGCCTGTCGGGCCCGGCCAAGCGGAATCCGCGGTGGGGCTCAGGGCCGGCTCGTGATCGGTCCGCGGAAAACGCCCGGCGGCTCCGTGGGGGGAGCACCTCCGGTGGGTTGGTGCGAGTGGGGGTGCGGGCGAGTCTAGGCAGGTCCGGTGCGTCCGACGGTGGTGGCTGGCAGCTATCTGCCAGCCGCCCGGCGGGTGCGTACGGCTCGGGTCTGGCCGCGCGGCGGAAGGCACCGGGCGGGACACCCGGGCGTGGCGGGGCGCACGTCGCCGAGCGGGTCCCGGCCCGCGATCCGGCGGCCGGCGGTGCGGCAGGAAGGAGGGGCTACGGGCCCGACCGGCGCCTTCCGCCGCGATGGCACGTTGATGTCAGGCCCGTTGAGGACTTTCGTCGGCGAGGGGGAGAGTTGTCGCCCGGATGTAGGGAGAGCGCAGTGCTCCACCGTGTCCCGGAAAGGTGCCCATGAGTGTGCGACGTATTCCCATGGCTGTGGCAGACGTCCCACTCCCTAGGGAAGCAGGGCTTGTCGAGCGCCTCGCCCTGGACAGTCCCGACCTCGGCAGACGGCTGCGGGCAGGTATGGAACAGGCCGAGAAGCTACTCGTTGCCACCACACAGGACACCGCCGACCCACGGATCGCCGAGGCGACCGGGCACCTGGCCCGCGCCGGAGGCAAGCGGCTGCGCCCGCTGCTCGTCCTGCTCGGCGCCGAGTTCGGCACACCCTGGTGCGCGGGCGTCACCGAGGCGGCTGTCGTCGCCGAACTGGTTCACATCGCCTCCCTGCACCACGACGACGTCATGGACCATGCCCCCCTGCGGCACGGGGTGGCCAGCGTTCACGCCCGGTTCGGCGCCCCGACCGCCGTGTTCAGCGGCGACTGGCTGCTCGCCCGCGGCGCCCGGATGGCCGCCGACCTCAGCCCCGCCGCGTTTCTCCTGCACGCCGCGACCGCGGAACGCCTGGTCGCCGGGCAGCTCCTGGAGCTGACCGGGCCGACGGAGGGCGAGGGCCAGGTCGATCACTATTTCCGGGTGCTGTCGGGCAAGACGGCGGCCCTGCTGTCGATGTCCCTGGGCATCGGCGCTCTGCAGGCCGGCGCGCCCGAGGAGCACGTGGCAGCGCTGACCGGGTTCGGCGAGGAGTTGGGCGTCGCCTTCCAGATCGCCGACGACCTCCTCGACATGTGCTCCACGGCCGGGGCCAGCGGCAAGGAACACGGCAGGGACCTGCTGGCGGGCGTGCCCACGCTCCCCGTCCTGCTGGCCCTGGCGGGCGGGCACCCGCAGGACGCGGAACTGCGAGAACTGCTCGCCGCGGGACCCGTACCGGAGGAGTCCGCGGCCCGCGCCCTGGAACTCTTCGCCCGTTCGCCTGCGCTCGCCGAGAGCGAGGCCGCGTTGCACCGCCGCCTCGACCTTGCCCGGGCGGCTCTCGGCCCGCTGCCAGAACTTCCCGCCCGGCATGCGTTGTTGGCGCTGTGCGACTACGTGGCCGTGCGAAGCAGCTGACCGGGTCGCCCTGCCGCCGGCGACCGTGCGGCAGCGCACGGCACCCGGCGTCGTGGCAGCGAACCCGCCAACGGGGGGGTGTTCACCATGGAGTTCAGGATTCTGGGTCCTGTCAGCGCCCAGCGCGACGGGCGCTGTGTCCCGCTCGACGGGGCCAAGCAGCGGGCCACCTTCGCCGCTCTGGTGATCGCGCACGGTCGGGTCGTCACGGACGAGGCGCTGACCGACCTGCTCTGGGGCGCGGACCCGCCCGCGGGCGGCACCAGCCGGCTCTACACGTATGTGTCGCGGCTGCGTACCCGACTGGGACCCGAGACCGGCCTCACCCGGCAGGGCACCGGCTACCGCCTGGAGCTCGGGCGCGCCACCCTCGACTGGGAGACCTTCCGGAGACTTGTCGAGGAGGGCCGCGCGGCGCTGCGCAGCGGCCGGTACGCGTCGGCCGAGCGCAGCCTCGCAGGCGCCCTCGCACTGTGGCACGGGCCGGCCCTCGGCGGCGTCACCGAGCGACTCGCCGCCACGCAGGGGCCGTGCCTGGAGGAGGCGCGTCTGACGGCAGTGGAACACCACATCGACGCGGCGCTCGCTCTCGGCCGCCATGAGGACCTGGTCCCGGGCCTGACCGGGCACGTCGCCGGCCATCCGCTGCGCGACCGGCTGCGCGGTCAGTTGATGACCGCCCTGTTCCGCAGCGGCCGCCGGGCCGACGCACTGGCCGTCTACGACAACGGCCGCCGTCTCCTCGGCGAGGACCTCGGTATCGCCCCGGGCCCCGAACTCCACGCCCTCCACCAGAGCATCCTCACGGGCACCCTACCGGGCCCCGAGGCCCCCGAACGCCCGGCGATCGCGGTGCGCGGGCCGGCGGCCGGCGATCCGGAGGGCGCCGCAGGTCCGGCAGGGCGCCCGGCCGCGCCCGGAACGCCGGCCGGGCCCGCGATGTCGGTTCATCGGGCGGTGGTGACGCGCCGGGCACTCACGGCACCAGCCCTGCCCGACGCGACCCTCCGTGCTGCCGCCCCCTCCGTGACACACTTCGCCGACGCCGGCCCGGACGATCCTGCGGCGGCCGCGTACCCCACCACCGATGCCGGACACCTGCAGGCGGAGTCCACCGTGCCCGCGGCCTCCGCGGCCGCAGGCCGCACACCGGTGCCCGCCCTGCTGCCGGCGGCGTCCGCGGACCTCATCGGTCGGACCAACGCGGCGCGGACGGTTGCCGCCGCACTGCGCGACCGCCGCGACGTCGTGATCACCGGGCCGCCCGGAACCGGCACCTCGTCGCTTGCCCTGTGGGTCGCCGAGCGATGCCGGCGGGACTTTCCCGAAGGGCAGTTGTACGCGGACATGCGCACCGCGGAAGGCCGCCCCCGCCGCCCGCACGAGGTGCTCGGCTGGTTCCTGCGCGCCCTCGGCACCGAGGCGGAACGACAGCCCGCCGGGACGGACGAGCGCGTACAGCTCTTCCGTACCCTCGTCGCCGGCCGCCGCATGCTCATCGTCCTGGACAACGCCGCCGACGACCTCCAGGTGAGCCCTCTGATGCCGGGCGGCGGGGCGAGCCGCACGGTCGTCACCGGCGTGCACCCCGCGCTCGCCTCACTCGACGCGGTACGGCTGGTCCGTCTCGGCCCGATGGCCCCGGCCGAGGCGGCGGCGCTCCTCGCTTCGGTGGCCGGCGCGGAGCGGCTCGCCGCCGAACCCGAAGCGGCGCTGCGTGTCGCCGAGTTCTGCGACCGGCTACCGCTCGCGCTGCGCATCGCCGGCGCCCGGCTCGCCGCCCGCCCGCACTGGTCCGTCGCCCGGCTCGCCGACCGACTGGCGGAGGAGGCGCGCAGGCTCGCGGAACTGCGCATCGGATGCCTGGACGTCACCCGGGGCATGTGCCTGGCGCTGGAGTTGCTTCCCGAGGGCGCGGCGACCGCCCTTCATGTGCTCGCGTCGGCCGGCCTCAGCTGTTTCACCGCGGCGCACGCGGCCCCCCTGCTCGGCCACGCCCTCGACGACGCAGAGGAACTCCTGGAACAACTGGTGGACACCCAGCTCCTGCAAGTCCGGCCCGAAGACGTCACCAGGCCTGACGGCCCCGCGAGCTACCGGCTGCCGTCGCTGGTGCGGCTCTACGCGAGGCGGCACCGGCAGGCGTGGGCGACGGTCAGCCCCCTGCCCCCGGGCCGGGTCGGCTGACGCGCCGGGCGCCCGCACACGCGTACCGCCTCCACTTGCCGCCGGTGCCCCCTCGTCAACCGCAACCGCCCGCGTGCCCCTCGTCCAAGCCGTACCCGGCGATGTGACCGGTCTGTCGCATCGCCATTTCGTTCAGCGTGTCCACGAAGGCCGTCAGGAGACTCGCCCAGGGTGCGTCGACGTCACGCAGCAGCGACTCCTGGTCGAGTGTCGCGTTGTTCTCGATCTCCTTCAGCGTCTCCAGGGGGTGATGGACCTGAGGCAGGGGGACCTGCTCGTCGAACAACTTGGCCTCCTCGCGGTTCCGGGCCCATACCGGAACTCATGCCCGCACCCTCGCACAGAGCGCTGTACGCGATATCCAGACCGTCTGTACGCACGGATACAGAGGAAGTACGGATTGCCGATCCCCTGGTCGCGTGGAGACGTTGGTCATGCGGCCCTGTCTTCGTGACCGGTCTGGGGGCGAACTCGACGGGCGGTTTGCCGCCAGCCGCGCTGTGGCGGCGCTTCGTGTCGTAGAGGTCCGCGATCGTGTGGCGGGAAGCAACCGCCATGCCGTAGCTCGGGATGGCCAGAGCGCTGGCCTCTGCCGACATGAGGGCATCGGCAAACGTCTTGATCATCGCGTGCAGCAGATCGGGAACCATGCTGCTCGCCGTCGTATGCCTCGGCGAACCCGCCGGGAACGGCATTGCCGGGCGACAACGTGATGCTCGTCTACGACACCTGGACCACCGGCACCATGTCCAGTCCGGGGCTGGCGCCCGAAGTGCGCAGGCGTCCGCTGCGTGGCCGTCGCGCCACCTGCGACCGCTGCTGGTCTCCAGCGGTCAGGGGCGTTTCCCATGCGACGCTGGGCGTCTTCGATATCGGCGGCCGGTCGTTCGGGCTCAGTCGGTGTAGGGAGGGCGTCGCGGCCGGCGCCCAGACCGGCAAGGCCGCGGTCTACCGCCGCTGGCCGTCCAAGGAGGATCTCCTCGCGGACGCGCTGGAGGCCGGACTGCCCCGGGTCGAGGCGGCCCCGGACCTCCGGAGTGTACGTGCGGATCTCCTCACCCTGTGCCGGCAAATGCGGCAGATCATGTACTCGGCTCCCGGTGCCGCGCTGCGCGTGGTGATTCACAAGTGCGATCAAGTGCAAGCGCAACGTTTCCAGGGCGTGATCGTCGGAGGGGTCGTGGAGCCGACTGTCGAGCTGCTCCGCGAGGTCATCGCGCGGCATAGAGCGACAGGAGGTCCGCTCGGACGCGGCGAACGGCTATGTCTTCGACGTCATCCCGGCCATGATGGCGTACCGATCAAAAGTGTGCGCAAGCGAATGGAGCGACCGGGAGCTCGAGGAGATGATCGGCCAGCCGATGCTCCCGCTGCTGCGTCCCCACGGCGGTTGACGGTCCGGGCCGGCGATCTCGGTAAGGGACGGGCGACCGGGGTGTCGCGTGACGATCCCGGCGGCGTACCCTAAGGGCGCCATGCCGTACGAATCACCTACTCACACCGTCGAGCGCTCGCTGCGCGCCACGACCGGAGCGAAGCTCATTGCCGGTGTCGACGAGGTGGGGCGCGGCGCCTGGGCCGGACCCGTCACCGTCTGCGCGGCGATCACCGGCCTGCGTCGGCCCCCGGAGGGCCTCACCGACTCCAAACTGCTGACGATCAGGCGCCGTACGGCAATGGCCGAGATCCTGCGGACATGGGTGACTGCCTACGCGCTCGGGCATGCTTCCCCCGAGGAGATAGACGACCTGGGGATGACGGCCGCGCTCCGGCTCGCCGCAGTCCGTGCCCTGGACGCTCTGCCGGCCCGGCCCGACGCCGTGATCCTCGACGGGAAGCACGACTATCTCGGTGCCCCCTGGCAGGTGCGCACGGTGATCAAGGGTGACCGCTCGTGTGTGGCCGTCGCGGCGGCGTCGGTGATCGCCAAGGTTCAGCGCGACAAAATGATGGCCGAACTGGGCGTCGACCATGCAGACTTCGGATTCGCGGACAACGCCGGGTATCCGTCGCCCGTGCACAAGGCCGCACTGGCGGAGCGGGGGCCCACCCCGCATCACCGGTTGTCGTGGGCGTATCTTGATGCGTTGCCTCAGTGGCGGCACCTCAAGAAGGTCCGCAGCTGGGCGGACGGAAGCGTTCCGGAAATCGAGGGTCAGCTCGGCTTCGACTTCTGACGATTCCGCTCGCACTGATGTGCCACCCGGCCATCCGCGCCGCACCAACGTTTGATAAATATCAGCTCATGCCTCTCATTCCCGAGGAGCCTCAGATTCACGAGAGTGCCCAGGGTCCCCGCGCCACCGCGGCCAGCGGCCGCACCGCGCCGACCCCTCGCCCCGTACCCGGCCCCCGCCCCGCGGCTCCGTCCCGCCCCGGTCGTCCCGGCCCCCAGCGGCCCACGCCGCCGGCGCAGCGCACGCCGCGTGACGTGACTCCGGCCAAGCCGGGCCTGTCCGGCCCGGCCGCTCCCGCCGCACCTGCGGCGAGCCCCCAGATCCAGCTGATCCCGGCCTCCGCCGAGGGCGCGCTCGACGCCGCGGAAGAGGCGGTGGACCTGCTTCTGGACTCGGGTCGTGCCCCCGGCGACCTGCTCGTGCTCACCACCGGTGACCCGCACCCGTGGGCCGAGCACGAGTTGTCGTTCGGCGAAGCCTCCTACTGGGCGCAGCACGACGCCGGTGACGACGTCTTCTACGCGGACGCAACCGCCGCCTCGCGCGCCGGGACCCGCCCCGTGGTCGTCGTGGCCGTCAACGGAGGCCCCGCCTCCGCCGCTGCCGCCGCCCTCCCGCTGGCCCACTCCCGGGCCGGTGCGCTGCTGATCGTCTGCGGCGACCCGCAGCAGATCAACTCGGTGCTGGGCGTCGGCGTCTGAGCCGCGTACGGCACCTCGGGGCACCGGGGTGACGTAGGAGCCGCGCCGGCCGGGTTTCCGCACGGTGCGGCTTTCGGCGTGCGCCGATCCGCCGGTGACTGCCTCACTCGCGGGGTGGCTCTCCGGCAGTCCGGGAGAGCGGCGGAGCTGAGAGCGGCGGTTGCCGGCGGACCGGCGCAGGCCGACGCGCCGGCGCCCACCGAGGCCGGGCCCTGAGCCGTGCCCGTGTCAGTCGTACGCCGGGCACTCCGAGAGTGGATCTCGTACGGCCACGGGACACCCTGCAGGAGCCGACCCGTGCTCCTCGGCGCCCCGATCGGGCACGCCCTGTGGTGCGGCGGCCGGAGAGCGGTTCCGCTGCGCGCAGGCCGGTTGGCGGCGCGGACGGCCGTGCGGGTGTCCTGCCCCGGTGCCGTCTCTTCAGCGTGCTGCCGCGCGGCGCAGGACCTCGGAGACCGGCCCTCCGGTACGGGGGGTGAGGGGCGGTGCCTGCGACATGGCGAACGGCTCCGGCGCGGACAAAGCGTTGGGCCGACGCCCGCCACGTCCCTCGCCCAGCACCTGCCAGCCCTCATGGGTCAGCGTGATGTACGCCCCGCACCGCAGCCCGTGCAGCGTGCAGGCGTCGCGCAGCCCCCACATCCAGGCCCCGTCCTCCTCCGTCCAACGCCCGTCGCCCTCACGGCAGTAGAGCAGTACGGCCGTGCGCACCGGTGTGCGGCGTCGTAGGTCGTGCGGAATGACCCGGCGCAACTGGTCCAGAAGCGCGTTGCGGAACATCCAGCCGTCGGCAGGGGCGGGACGGCGTGTGAACGAGGCGCTGGCACACAGCCGCTCGTCCGCATCGAGGACGGCCACGATCGCCGTCTGCGGTTGCGGGTGATGACGGGCGTGCAGCCCACTGACGACCTCACGGGGGTTGCGCAGCAGGGGGATTCCGGCGGCAGCCCACTCCGCCGGCTCGAGCAGGCGACTGGCGGAGGCGGCGGACGCGGACGTCGACAAGGATGCCGCCGAGGACGAGGCGAATCCGAAGGTCACGTTTCTCCCTTCGGCTACGCGCCCACTGCGGGCGAGGTCGGATTCGGGGGAGCGCGCACCGCAGTGAAGCCCAGCCGGATCACGGACGAGCCGTACGGGGAGCGGATCTCAATTCTTCCTGCCGAACTGGGATGCGGCAACGAGCAATTGGCGCCACCGCCGCTTATCTGATGGTGCGGGGGTTATATCCCTACCCACCGGAACGGCTGCCGACGCCTGGGGCGTCGGGTCACCTCACGTTCGGTTGCCACCAGCGGTCGCAAGGTCATCCTTGAACGCCGAGGACCAGTGGCAACACCCCCCGCGCGCCGGACTTTCTGAGCAGGCGTGCCGCGACCGCGAGAGTCCACCCCGTCTCCGTGAAGTCGTCGACCAGCAGGACGGGCCCCTGGGCCTCGGCGAGCGCCGACGCGAGGACGGGCGGCACCGTCAGCGCACCGTCGAGGGCCTTCAGCCGCTGCGCGCTGTTGCTGCGCGGCACCCGGGGCACGTCCTCGGCGTAGTCCACGGAGCCGAGCAGGGGCAGCCGGCCGATCTCGGCGATCCGGGCGCCCAGGGACTGAATCAAGCGGGGCCTGGTGCGCGAGGCGATGGTGACCACACCCACCGGCCGGGCCGGAGCATCGGTCGCGCCGGAGGCCCAGCCGCCGGGGCCCCTGGCCCAGTCGGCCAGCACGTCGACCACGGCTCGCGCCACGTCGTCCGGTACGGGAGCGTCCGGTGTCTGGGGCGCGAAGAGGGGGCGCAGTCGATTGCCCCAGCCGATGTCCGAAAGCCGCCCCAGAGCCCGCCCCTGCGAGGCCTGTTCCCCGGCCGGGATGCGGCCCTTGAGGTCGATGCCGATGACCGGCAGGCCGGTCGGCCACATGCGACGGGGCTCCACCTCGACTCCGGCACGGCCCAGGTCGCTCCGCGCGGCGTCCAGCGCCGCCGTGGACATGTCGGCGGTGAAACGCGGCTCCGCGCAGTTGTCGCAACGGCCGCACGGTTTGGCACCCTCGTCGTCCAGCTGGCGCTGCAGGAACTCCATCCGGCACGCTGTGGTGGACGCATAGGCGCGCATCGCCTGCTGTTCTGCCGCGCGCTGCCGGGCGACCCAGCGGTAGCGCTCGGTGTCGTACGACCACGGCTGCCCGGTCGCGATCCAGCCGCCCTTGACCCGCCGCACCGCTCCGTCCACGTCGAGGACCTTCAGCATGGTCTCCAGCCGGGAGCGGCGCAGCTCGACAAGGGGCTCCAGCGCGGGCAGCGACAGCGGGCCGTCCGCCCGGGCGAGAACGTCCAGGGTGCGCCGGACCAGGTCCTCGGAGGGGAAGGCCAATGAGGCGAAGTACTCCCAGATCGCCTCGTCCTCCTTGCCCGGCAGCAGCAGTACCTCGGCGTGTTCGACACCCCGGCCGGCCCGGCCCACCTGCTGGTAGTAGGCGATGGGGGAGGAGGGCGAACCGAGGTGGACCACGAAACCGAGATCGGGCTTGTCGAACCCCATACCGAGCGCCGAGGTGGCGACCAGCGCCTTCACCCGGTTGGCGAGCAGATCGTCCTCGGCCTGCTGGCGCTCGGCGTTCTCCGTCTTGCCCGTGTACGAGGCGACGACGTGCCCCCGCTGCCGCAGGAACGCGGTGACCTCCTCAGCGGCGGCGACGGTGAGCGTGTAGACGATGCCGGATCCCGGCAGGTCGCCCAGATGGTCCGCGAGCCAGGCCATCCGGTGCGCGGCGTCCGGCAACCGCAGCACGCCGAGGCTCAGGCTCTCCCGGTCCAGCGGCCCGCGCAGCACCAGGGCGTCCGACGTGCCGCCGGTGCCCAGTTGCTCGGCGACATCCGCGGTGACCCGCGCGTTGGCCGTGGCGGTGGTCGCCAGCACGGGGACGCCGGGTGGCAGATCGCCGAGCATCGTGCGCAGCCGGCGGTAGTCGGGACGGAAGTCGTGGCCCCAGTCGGAGATGCAGTGGGCCTCGTCCACGACCAGCAGGCCGGTCGCGGCGGACAGCTTGGGCAGGACCTGATCGCGGAAGTCGGGGTTGTTCAGGCGCTCCGGGCTGACGAGCAGGACATCCACCTCTCCGGCCGCGATCTCGCCCTGGACGGCTTCCCACTCCTCGGTGTTGGCGGAGTTGATGGTCCGCGCGTGGATGCCGGCCCGGGCCGCGGCCTCCACCTGGTTGCGCATGAGCGCGAGCAGCGGCGAGACGATCACCGTGGGCCCGCTTCCTCTGGCCCGCAGCAGCGAGGTCGCCACGAAGTACACCGCGGACTTGCCCCACCCCGTGCGCTGCACGACCAGAGCCCGACGCCGGTCGGCGACCAGCGCCTCGATCGCCCGCCACTGGTCCTCGCGCAGCCGTGCCGCGCCCGTGGCATCCCCGACGAGCCGGGCGAGGACGGCGTCGGCCCGTGCCCGGAGGTCCGCGTTGCTCGTGTGCTCCATGCGGTCCATACAACAGGACGGGACCGACAAGCGGGCGGCCTCGGGCCGCGGCTGTGGACAACCGCGACAGCCTTGTCGTGTCCCTGATTCGACTTATCCACAGGGCCAAGCGGAGTCACAAGATCCGCGAGATCGTCTGCGCATGACGAATCACAGCGAAACGACCGGGCCCTTCGAAAACAGCGACATCTCGGGACGGGAGCCGTCGACCGGAGCGTCCGCACACGACACGCAGGTCACCCTGCGCACCCCCGCCGAGCTGGCCGACGCCCTGCCCTACCTGCTCGGCTACCGTCCGGAGGACAGCATGGTGCTGGTCGCCCTCCACGACCGCGAGGGCCAGGGCAGGTTCGGCGGCCGGGCCAGGCTCGGCATCCCCGCGAGCGAGGAGGACTGGGAGGCGGCCGCACGGCAACTGGCCCGTGGACTGGTGACCGGCAGTGAGCGGCGCGGCGCCCGGCCGGAGCAAATGGTGGCCTACGTCTGCCAGGAACCGGCCCCGGGAGAGTCGGGCCGCGACGTCAAGCGCCGACTCGAGCGGCTGGCCCACGTACTGCGCGTCGAGTGCGGCAACCTCGATGTGCCGGTCATCGAGGCCCTGTGCATCTCGGACGGCCGCTTCTGGAGTTACTGCTGCCCGATCGAGGGCTGCTGCCCCGAGGACGGCTCACCGATGGGCCTGCCCGGCACCTCCGTGCTGGCCGCCGCGGCCACTTACGCCGGCCTCCAGGTCCGCGGCACACTCAGGGAATTGCGCGCCAGGCTGCTCCCCTGGGAGACCTCCGCGGCCCTGGAACAGGAGATCGCCCTGGACGCGGCCGGCATGAACCTGGTGCCCCGCATCCTGGACGAGGCGGCCCGCGCGGACGTCGCGGAGGAGACCCTCGCCCTCGCCGAGCGGATCATCCGCCGCTTCGCCGCCGCGGCACCGGTGTCCGGCACGCATCCGGCCGATCTGCGCGACGACGACCTGCTCGGCCACGACGAGGCGGCGACACTCGTTCTCGGACTCCAGGACCGCACCACCCGCGACCGCGCGGCCGCGTGGATGGAGGGCGAGGAGGCGGGCCCGGCCCTACGGCTGTGGCGCGCCGTGGCCCGCCGCTGCGTCGGTCCGTACGGCGAGCATGCCGCCGCCCCACTGACCCTGGCCGGCTGGGTCGCCTGGTCGACGGGCGACGAACTGGAGGCCCGCGAGGCACTGGCCATGGCACTGGGCGCGGACCCCGATTACCTTTTCGCGCGCCTGCTCCACCAGGCCTGCAACGAGGGCCTCGACCCGGAGGCGATCCGCCGCTGCCTCCGCGCCGACCGCTCGGGGCATAGCCCGGCGGAGACCCTGGAGGATGCGGGACCGGCGACCGAGCAGGCTCGGACCGAGCCTGCCGAAACTGCGGCCCCGGCGCCCGGAACGGATGCGCCGACGGCGGACGATCAGGGTCCTGGACCGGGCTCGGCGACGATTCCGCGCCGACGGCGCCGAGTGCGGCCCGCGGACGCGGGCGACGGCCTTCGCACCAGTCGGCCGGCCGCCGCACGGCGGCGGCCCACCGGCTCCCGCCCCCGGCCCTCGGCCACCGAACCGCCGCG
The DNA here is from genome assembly GCF_056432605.1 of Streptomyces sp. NPDC045022. NCBI lineage: Bacteria > Bacillati > Actinomycetota > Actinomycetes > Kitasatosporales > Streptomycetaceae > Streptomyces > Streptomyces sp. NPDC045022. The sequence goes on along the minus strand of NZ_JBWKIR010000002.1, from coordinate 531,865 downwards.
GCCCGGCACGCGGAGTACGGGCGGCACACGCACACGCGCGGCGGACGCGCCCGACGGCACGACGAGCGGCGCCCCGACGGGGAGCGGTCACCGTGAGCAAGAGGGCGAGGGATGACCACGGAGTACGCGAGCGCGGTCCGCCCCCCAGCCGGGCAAGTACTCGTCGGTGTGGGGGAGGCCGGTGGTTTGACGGCGGGGATTGGCGGGTGTGGCGTCTGCCGTCG